>JABSPG010000012.1 GCA_013214445.1 Ekhidna sp.
GACAGAGACTCCAACCGCTACTTGTTCTACGTCTGAAGTGGCTGACACTACGTTTCCAAAATCGTCTGTTGTAGATTTGATGAAATTTTGAGGGTTTAGAAATTGACCACTATTCTGAATGAACTCAATCTTTGGGTCAATCCCAATCCAAGTAGGCACTTTGAGAGTGGTATTCAATAGATTGTAGTACTCAATTTCTTTAAAGTCTTTTAAGTCATAGTCAAGTTGCAGCTTCGGGTCTAATCCACCCCGTGCTTCTCTGAGAACAGCATCAGCATTGTCCGTTAGTAAATTGGCCTGCTTAACTATTGGATGATATGACAGTGTCATTTTGAAGATATCCTCCAATGAAAGGTAGGTGGTATCGGTCAGCTGTGTGGAGTCTTGCCCCATCGCTAAACGACTTGTTAAAAAGACCAGCAAGAAGAGTTTTCTCATTTCTTTTCTGTCTTTTCCAATCCTTCTATCTCATCATAAATGGTAGGAGGGAAGCCATTCATGTTTCGCCATATTTCATACCAAATCGGCACGTCACTAAGCATCACCCAGCCTTTGGCTCCTGAACCAAGACGCAGTAATGCTGGCCAATCATCATCTTCAGGATCGGGCTTAACAAGTATTCTAAATGATCCATTGGTGCTTTGAACTCTGTCAATAATCGCAACTTCCCCTCCGAAGGTTCCAATGGAAGCGTTTGGCCATCCCGAAAATTGTAATGCCGGCCATCCATCAAATTCGATTCGTACCTTTCTTCCTGCTTTTAAGAGCGGAACGTCCATCGGTTTCACATACATTTCTACGGCTACATCATCTGATTTAGGAAGAATTGTAGCTACTGCTTCACCTTCCTTAATAGTTTCTCCAAGACCAGCTTTGACTGCTTGAACTAAAAACCCTGACTGAGGGGCAATGATTTGATATTGAGATTGTCTTACCAGCACATTGGTGATTTCATTTTCCATCTTAGCAATTTCGGCTTGCGTCTCATTCAAACTCGCGATTGTTCCATTTAGATCGGATCTGGCCTTACTTATTTTGTCGGTGTAATCAGCATCAATGGAAGCCAACTCTAAGTTTGCATTTGCAAGATCTGCTTTTCGTTGCAGCCATTCGTTTTCTGCTTTCAGCACTTTTGCAGCACTTTCCTGGAGCTTGGTTTCGATCTCTTGGTATTTTGTCAGGGTAATGTTTCCTGCTTCATACCTGTTCTTGTTTCGCTCAAAAATGCTTTCGGAGTTGTCGTTATTTACCTGCTCAGCAATGTACGCCAAGCTGTCTGCTTCTAGTTTTAAACCAGCTTGCCGAAGTTTATTTTTTCCTTGGGCCATCTTCGCTGTTAGCGCATTTTGAAGAGCTACAATCTGTCGGTTTAAAGCATCTACCTTGGATTCTTTGGCATCTGCAGCATTTTTCTTGGCTGTCAGTTGCTCCTGCATTCGAGGGATAATGTCAGGATCAAAGAACTTATCCTTGATTTCCGAGATCGTCATAATGGTATCTCCGGCATTTACAAACTGGCCTTCAATGACATGCCATTTCTCAATTCTTCCGGCAATGGCCGTTTCTACCTTTTGTGGCCTGTTCATGGGATTCAAGGCAGTAAGCTTACCTTGTCCTCTGATATTCTGCTGCCATGGTAGAAAGAGAAAAAGAATAAAAAGAAGAACAATGACCATTAGCACTTTTGCTACGGTACGTCCTACTCCTGGGGTCTTTAAGGTCCTCAGGGAGTAAAGCTGTGTTTCTGCTAGCTTATCTAAATGGTCCATCAATAAATATCTTTAAGTATATCTTCTTGTTTAATAAGTTCCTCAAATGGGCCTAAGGCCTTGGCTTTTCCATTTTCCAGAAATAAAACTTCGTCACAGGCCGCCATGATCAAAGGATCATTGGAAACAACAACGAGCGTCCACTTTTTGTCCTCGCTTGTAAGCATTTCTACAAGTTTTAGTCGTTCACCCTTGGTGAAGTTGTTGAAGAAGTCATTGAGGATTAGCATGGCAGGCTTCTTAGCAAGGCATCTAGCTAGTACTAGCTTGTTGATAAATGCGGAAGAGAATCCCTTGCCACCACTTAGCATCAGCGTGTTTAATCCGTCACCTAGCGAGTTAATATCTTTCGTGAGCCCTACTTGTTCAATCGCTTCTATGGCGTCTTTTATGTCAGATGTAGGTTTTCCCACCAGTATATTTTCCAGGATGGTGCCTTCGAAGATGTCTTCTTGAGAGACGTTTTTCCCTATTTTATCCCGTATATATGTCGCATCCAAGTCTCTAAGTGAGTAGTTATTATAAGTCATGATACCGCTAAAGTTGGTATGAATACCGGCAATTATGTTGGTCAGTGTTGTTTTTCCTGAACCGCTACCACCGCTCAAACACATTGATGACCCCTTGTTTAACGTAAAGGATATGTTACTAAGCGAAGGCTTTTTAGAAGCCGGATATGTGTAAGACACTTTGTCTAGTACTACCGCATATCCATCTTTTAGCTGACTAGGAGGGATATCGATACCACCTGTGTTTTCAAGTGGAAGATCGGTAACATGTGAGATTTTATCTACTGCAGTTAGCATATCATAAACGACATCCATGTACATGATGATCTTCTCAACAGAAGCAAGCACAAGAATAATAATCACCTCTGCAGCTACAAATTGCCCAAGCGTAATCTCTCTTTGAATCACGAGAATAGTACCAAGGATAAGAAGACCTCCGGTAATAACCGCTTTGAATAGCAAGATGAATGCATATTGAGAAATAAGAATCTTGAAGTGTGAGCTTCTATTCTCCAGATAATTGTTGACCAAGTAATCAGTTTTTCTAAGTGGTAAGATGGTATTTCCTGCAAGTTTGAAAGAGTATAGGGTTCGCGCCATCTCCTCCAGCCAATACACCACTTTGTACTTGTACTTAGACTCCATAATCGCACTTTTGAGTCCCTTAGGCCCTGTGAGAAAGAATATTAGGAACAGTAATCCCAAAAGTCCAATACCGAATACCACAAAGAATGGATGATAAAATGAGAGTAATAGAAGCCCGAATAGGATTTGTATGATACCTGTCGATAAATCAATGAGTATTTTGGGTAGTCCTTTTTGTAAGGTCAGAACGTCAAAGAAACGGTTCATTAGTTCTGGCATATGCATGTTTAGCACTGCTTCCATCTTTATTCTAGGAACCCTAAATGCAAATTCAAATGCAGATTTGGTGAATACCCTCCGCTGCAAATACTCTACTATGGTAATTTGAAGAACCTGAAGTATGCCTGTCCCTAATGTCCCTACTATGATCAAAACGATAAGGAGGTAGACAGAACTAAAGACCACTCCACCTGAAATGAGCTCTACGGCTGCTTGAATGCCAAGTGGTAGCGACAAGCTTACAAGACCGATGAGGGCAGCATAGAAGAAGATGTATAGAATGTCTTTTCGATCAGCCGACAGTAGTTGAAAAAGTCGATTCATTGGGGAAGCCTTTTCAGACTCAGTTCCGCTCATGAAATTTTGATATGCAAAGCAAGAAAGTGTCAAAACTTCACCTTCCCCATTTGTGGAGAATTTGATGTCAGATAAATTGTCGGCTTCCAGTGTTCTTACCTCACCTGTGTTGGTAATGAATTCAAGAACGATTTTCTTCTTTACTTTTTTGATAAAGGTTGGGTAGAAACCATCTTGTTCGACAAAAACAATAAGCGGAGTTTTATTATCAGTAATGAGTTCACCCAATGTAGGATAGTTCAGATGTTTTTCGATCATCACTATTCCAGCATCATTGGCTGCCTCAATCAAGTCTCGCTGAAATTCAGTGACCTCATGAGATTCATACTGACGTGGAGTGATGTCTACTCCTTTCAGCTTAGAAATATTTAGATCAATCTTGAGCTTTACCGTACATTCTTGTAAGCACCTGATTATTTGCTGATTATTCATTTCTTAAAGCGTTGAAAATGATGGTAGAAAGGAACTGATAATTTTTCTCATAGATACCTTCATCAAACTTTAGGTCCGATAGTCTAGGAAGATGTTCTGCAAAAAATAGTTGCTGATGAGAAGCCTCTAAACAAGTACTAGTCAATGAACGTGCATATTCAAAATTTGGATTGATCTCCAACATATAGTTTGCGATTGTCATGCAGAGTGATTTATAACCCCTAAACACACCTTCTTTGTTTATTTCATCCACATTTTTTGTTAAGTATGTCTTATCCGACTCATTAATAACAATTCTCTGAAGGACTTCCTCGCTGATTCCAGGGAAGTGATCGTCATTAATCAACTTGCTAGTGATCAGTTTGATTGCAATCTTCAGTTTTTGTCGAGAGTCTGAAATATTATGAGTCTCGAAGGTGATTTTGTATTCAACGTAGCTCCAATACCATGAGATCAGATAGACCAATAGTCTATGTTTATTTTCAAAGTATCTATAAATCGAAGCTTCAGTGGAACTAATTCGGTTAGAAAGTTTTTTAAATGTGAAAGCTTCAAACCCAATCTCATCGATTAAAAAAATCCCATCTCTCACAATTTTTTGTCCTAATTCACTTGATTGTGGGTCTCTCAGATAAAGGACCGGATTTAGTTGTATTTGAAGTTTCGCTATCATGATTTCTATTTGAGCTATCAAATTTAATAGTAAAACTATCATTACGTATGAATTTATACTTGGTTTATTTTTTTTCACCCAAGATTTTGCTAATATTGAAGTCATTAGTCCTTTTTATTTTGAGTTTTTGACCTTTGGGTTCAGGAATTAGTCCTCCTGAACCTTTTTTTATGCCCATTTTTCAAGGGTTCCCCCTCTCACGCAAGCTCCTAATTCTCCTTAATCTCTTCTGATCGAAAACGAACACTTTTCTGTACCATTTTGTACATCGTGTTTTTCTTATAATCATTGATTGAATTTTAAGTGACTGTTAATCAATTAGTTGTAATTAGTGGCATTCTTCTTGGCATAGTGGCATTCGGAAACCTAAACGACCAAAAACTCAATGGACAGGAAGATTAAAAAGAAAAAGTGGACAATTAAGAAGATCAGTATTTATTGCGGAAGCGGTCTTCTGGTATTTTTCATCGTTTATAATTTTCTCCTCTCTGGAGGCGGCACTAGACTAAACGTAGAAAGAAATAAAATCAACATTGCGACCGTTCACGAAGGAGATTTTCAGGAATTTATACCAGTCGATGGAAGTGTCCTGCCTATCAAGACAATCAGATTAGATGCAATCGAAGGTGGAGTAGTGTCTAAGAAGCACTTTGATGGAGGTATTCTCGTCAAGAAGGGAGATACCATCCTGACTTTGACTAATAACGACCTCATACAAAGCTTTGTAAGAGAGGAAACGCAAGCTTCGATTTTGGTGAACAACCTTGAGAATACTAAACTCAGCCTACAGAGGAATCAATTTGATCTAAAGAGAAGTCTTATCGAATTAGATTACCAGATAGATGCAGCTAAGGATGCATATGAACGTGGAGAAAAGCTCTTTGAAGATAAAATTATCTCAGAACAAGAATATCTGAATCTCAAACGGGAATACAATCGATTGGTTGATAACCGAAAGATTCAAATCGAATCAAATGAATTTGACGCCCGAAATGCTAAGCTTCAGATTAAGCAAACGGAGGAGACGCTCATTCGTACCAAGAACAACCTTGCAATGATCAAAAGGAATTTAGAAAACCTGTTCATTAAGGCTCCAATTGATGGCCGTCTCTCTACGGTGAATGTGGAAGTGGGTGAATCGATTGCTACTGGACAAAACATTGGGCAGATAGACGATCTCAATGGATTTAAGGTTCGTGCAACTATTGATGAGCATTATATATCTAGAATATATGAGGGGCTCAATGGCTCATTCACTTTTGCGGGTAATGACTTTGGATTGGCAATTACTAAAGTCTATCCAGAAGTAAACAATGGGTTTTTTGAGGTAGATATGGCCTTTGATACCATTCCTAATGGAATCAGAAGAGGTCAGACACTACAAATTAGACTTCAGCTAAGTGAGAATATCACTGCAGTACAGATTCCTAGAGGTAGTTTTTATCAAACCACCGGAGGTAACTGGATTTTTGTGGTGAATGAGGGAGAGACTGAGGCGGTAAGGAGAGATATTCGTCTAGGCCGACAGAACCAACGATACTACGAAGTGGTGGAAGGATTGCAACCTGGGGAGAAAGTAGTTGTCTCTTCTTACAGAGGATACGAAGACAAAGACATACTTGTAGTAAAGTAGCCTAATTGATAACTAAATACACTTAATAAATAGAATCCAAAGACTAAACTCTAATAAATCATGGAAAACGCTAAAGCACTTATTCAAACAAAGGACCTAAAAAAGTTCTACTACACGGACGAAATTGAAACTACAGCACTGGCTGGTGTGAACCTAACCATTAAAGAGGGCGAGTTTGTCGCCATTATGGGACCTTCAGGTTGTGGTAAATCGACATTACTCAATATTATTGGACTATTGGATAATCCTTCTGAGGGAGAGTTTCATTTTACTGACTTAGAAATCTCTCAGTACAAGGAGCGTCAGAGGGCAGATTTGCGAAAGGCAAACATTGGGTTTGTATTTCAAAGCTTTAACCTAATTGATGAGCTTACGGTGTTTGAAAACATTGAGCTGCCATTGATTTACTTAAAGTATTCTGCTTCTGAGCGTAAGAAGAGGGTAGAAGAGGTGATGGAGCATATGAAAATTATGCATAGAAGAAATCACTTCCCTCAGCAGCTATCAGGTGGACAGCAGCAGCGTGTTGCTATCTCAAGAGCGGTAGTAGCTAAGCCTAAGTTAATTCTGGCAGATGAGCCAACTGGTAACTTAGACTCTGCAAACGGACAAGAAGTGATGAACCTGCTTACTGAGCTTAATGAAGCTGGGACTACAGTAATCATGGTGACTCACTCTCCTGTTGATGCAGAATACTCACATAGAGTCGTTCATTTATTTGATGGTCAGATTGTCTCTGAAAACATCAATGCTAAGGAAGCTTTAGTGTAAACGCTTCATACTTACACATATCAGTATACCACCTGCCTATGCGTAGGTGGGTGGGACTACTGTATCTCTGAAAACCTTACAAAGACCTTAACCATGCGAAAACTCTTTTTCGGACTAACTATCTTATTTGCTAGCATCTCTTTGAGCCAAGAAGCAAAATCACTTACTCTTGATGAATGTATAGCAGTAGCATTGGATAATAATATTGATGTTAAGAGAGCTCGGAATGGCGAAATCATTGCAAGGGCGAATCGCTTTCAGGCAATGATGAATTTTTTGCCAACGCTCAGTGCAAGAATCAACTATGACTTCTTTTTCGGGACTTTCTTCGATACCAATGCTGCAAGACAGGTATCCGAGACAACCAATAGCTCAAACCCAAACGTTTCCACAAGTGCAGTTCTATGGAACGGATTTGCGAATCAATACAATCTAAAGCAGCGTATGCATGAGCAAAAAGCGGCCAGCGCGGGTGTGGATGATGCGAATTTGAATGTGCAAGCCAACATCATGACTTTCTATCTCAATGCAGTTTTGAGTATTGAAAATTTGAGAATCGCTGAAGAACGAGTGGATCTGCTAGAAAAACAGCTTGACAGAGAAGAAAAGCGATTGACCGTGGGAGTTGGAAACTTGAATGATGTTTACAACTTTCGATCTCAAGTCGCAAACGAGAAATTGAATTTGGTTACGGCACGGAATACAGTTGCATCTAGCAAGCTTGCTTTGATACAGGCCATGCAACTTGATCCGCAGGACAACTACGATATCATGCCAATTGATGTGGTGGAGAATGATTTATTGATCGATTTAGACCCTTTTGATCAGGTCTTGTCAGAGTCTTTAGGTTATAGTCCTACTATCATGCAAGCTGAAAGTAACCGTAAGGTCGCAAAATACTCAATGAAAGGGGCTTCTGCTGGTAGATTTCCTACGATATCCGCATTTGGTAGAATTGGATCAAATTTTTCATCAAATGGGGCTTTGGATCCAGAAACAGGAAACTTTATTGACAATGCTTCTTTCGCGGACCAGTTGCGGTTTAATGAGTTTGAGTACCTGGATTTTTCTCTCAGCATTCCGATATTCAATAGATTCCAAGCAAGTAGAGACGTACAGGTGGCCAAGGTTGGTGTCTTAAATGCTGATTTAGACTATCAACAAGCGCAGAATACCATTACGAACATTGTCCAGCAAGCATATCTAGATATGGTTAACGCCCAGACAACATATCAATCAGCCAGTGAGAACTTGGATGCACAACAGTCGACATTCGATTTCATCAAAAAACGATTTGAAACGGGTAATACAGACTTTTATTCCTATCAGGAGAGTTTAAATAACAAGAACAGAGCGGAATCACAATTGGTAAATGCTAAGTATACAATAGTTCTGCGGAAGCGAATTTTAGATCTTTATAGAGGTAAATCATCTTGATAGCCAGCTAGTTCTGAGGCATAATCTTTATGATGTTTTCTTCTATAACACCTAGAGAATTTGATAATTTAAAAGCAATAGAACCCTTATTGATTGATTTTGCATGTATCTTACTTCCAGAAAGTAAGTCCAAAGTGATAAGTTCCCTCTCAGTCGTCACAAGCAATTCTTGATTTCTGATCTGAAAAGAATTGATTCCAGGTAAAGAGATCCGATACAATTCACCTCCAAACTGATCTAAGGCAATTAGTTGTTTACGGTTTGAAATGAGCAGCAGGTTTTGATAAGCTTGCATTTTGGTTAGCGAGTCACCTAGATTCATTTGCAACTCAAGTACCAATACCATGCGTTGAGGATTTATTTTTTTCAATCTTTGAGGATTGTTTTCAATGATCCAGAGGTCCCCGTCAGGCGCTGGGCAGGCGAGCATTCCAAACTGTATATTCAGGTCTCTTAAATGATAAATTTTGGGAACAGATGAAAATCGATCTAGGATCACAACCTGTTGATTATCAAAGTAAAACAGGAAAGGCCTAAGTGTATTCTGAACATCTATTAGGGTAATAGATGACTTGTTTGGTAGTGCGTAGTTTTCTAATAGATTCCCTACTTCATCATATTTTGTCAAGCTCCCATCCGTAAATCCTAGATAGAAATTGTCATTGTTATCTACACTGTATGCAGCAACGGTCTTTTGAAGCTGATTTTTTTTTGTTGGAGTCTGGGAGATCGCAAAATTCCCGAAGATCAGCAGTAGGCTAAGGTTCAAAATGTTGAAGTTTCGCTTCATCACCGTCAAATACTAAGTAGTAACATTGGCTCACCCATTCTCCTAAGTTATAGTATTTGGAATTGGGGTCTACGTCCATCTCGAGAGGTAAATGTCTATGACCAAAAACATAGAAATCATGTTTCTGTTTTTTGTGTATACCTCTACAATACTTGAGTAGCGCCTCGTCTTCTCCCATAGAGGGTGTAGGTTCGGTTCCATTAATTTTTCTACTCCTATTGCTCCAAAACTTTGCGAGCCCCACACCTATATTTGGATGAATCCAGCCAAACAACCATTTGCAGATACGATTTGTGAAAATGACCTTTAATAACTTGTAGAAGTTGTCCCCGTCACCTAATCCATCACCATGGCCTAAGAAAAATTTCTTTTGGTTAACATTTAAGACAGCCTGATGATCAATGATTGGGATACCCATTTCCGTAGGGAAATAGTCACCGTACCAAAGGTCATGATTGCCTTTAAAGATTATGATCTCAATTCCTTGGTCTCTTAGATCTGCCAGTGTACCCAAAAACCTTACTTGTCCCTTAGGGACGGTGGACTGGTACTCAAACCAGAAGTCGAAGATGTCGCCTAACAAAAAAATAGCTGCAGCATCTTTTGAAATGTACTGCAGCCATTTTATTACTTTTTTTTCACGCTTAATGCTTTCTCGATGACTAGGAGCACCAAGGTGAAAGTCACTGGCAAAGTAGATTTTTTTGTCTTTAGGCAGCTTTCCTAAAGAGCTTAGAAGCTCTGGTACTGCCTTCATTTCTATTTATTGTCTTCTACTTCGGTTGTAGATTCTTCTTTTTCTACCTCTTTTTTTACATCATCCTTGACCTTTTCTAAGTCTTCTGACTTATCAGTATCCTCTTTCACCTCTTCCTGATCGGCAGTCCCATTCGTAAACGCGTCATAAGTGGTCTGAGTCTTAAAAGGTCTTTTGCCTATAAGCCCTTCCAAGTCAGATTGAAAAATGATTTCTCTCTTCAGCAGCTCTTGAGCCAGGATTTCAAGCTCATTCTTTTTTGATAACAAAAGCTTTTTAGTTCTATCGTAAGCTGTATCGATCAGAGCCTTGACTTCTTTATCAATCAATTCCGCTGTTGCGTCTGAATATGGCTTTGTAAAGTTGTAATCAGACTGCTTGGAATCGTAGAAAGAAACATTACCAATCTTTTCGTTCATACCATATACTGTCACTATGCTATAAGCCACTTTGGTGATTCTTTCAAGATCACTAAGTGCCCCAGTCGAGATCTTTCCAAAAATGATGTCCTCAGCGACTCTCCCTCCAAGAGCCATGCACATTTCGTCCATTAGCTGCTCAGTTTGATATAAGAACTGTTCTTTGGGGAGGTATTGGGCATATCCAAGCGCAGCAACTCCTCTTGGCACAATACTTACCTTGACCAAAGGATCAGCGTGCTCTAAAAACCAACCTGCAACGGCGTGACCTGCCTCATGGTATGCGACAATTTCTTTCTCTTCAGGAGAAATAATCTTGTTCTTTTTCTCAAGACCCCCGATTACACGATCGATTGCATCTTGAAAATCTGTCATATCAACCTTTTTCTTGTCTTTCCTAGCTGCAATTAGGGCAGCTTCGTTACAGACGTTGGCAATCTCCGCACCTGCGAATCCAGGTGTTTGCGCGGAAAGCTTTCGAGTGTCTACATCTTTTGCCAACTGTATTGGCTTGATGTGTACTTTAAAAATTGCTTCTCTACCAACTATGTCCGGTTTATCAATACTTATTTGTCTGTCAAATCGACCAGGTCTCAAAAGCGCTGAGTCTAATACGTCAGGTCTGTTTGTTGCAGCAAGAATGATCACTCCTACGTCAGTGGAGAATCCATCCATCTCCACCAAAAGTGAGTTGAGTGTGTTTTCTCTCTCATCATTAGATCCTGGCATTTGTCCTCGACCTCTCGACCTACCAATTGCGTCAATCTCATCGATGAATATAATGCAAGGTGCTTTCTCTTTTGCTTGCTTAAATAGATCTCTTACTCTCGCTGCTCCCACCCCTACAAACATTTCCACGAAATCTGATCCGGATAGGGTAAAGAATGGTACTCCAGCTTCACCTGCGACTGCTTTTGCCAAAAGTGTTTTCCCTGTCCCCGGAGGGCCTACAAGCAAGGCACCTTTAGGAATCTTACCTCCAAGTTTGGTGAATTTTTCTGGGTTTCTAAGAAACTCTACAATCTCTCGTATTTCTTCCTTGGCCTCTTCTAATCCAGCGGCATCAGCGAATGTGATTTTTACTTTGTTTTGAGCGTCAAAAAGTGCTGCTCTAGACTTTCCAATGTTAAATATTTGACCGCCTGGACCACCGCCCCCAGTCATTCTTCTCATAAGGAACCAGAAACCAAAGATCAGTAAGATCAAAAATCCCCAATTGAAAAATATACTTGTGTAATCACTTCTATCTACGATTTCATAGTCAAATCGCTGATCTTCAGGGATATCAGCCATTAAGTCCTCGTAATCTCTAACAAATTTATCGACACTGACAATCTCTACCTTGTAGTGTGGGCCACTACCAGCATCCAGAATACTCCTATTTTGTTCAAGTTCGATCTTGTACTTTGTGTTGCTAAGTGCTTCTGGTTTGAGCGTAATTTCAATGTAGTCTTGATTTTTAATTAAAACTACTTTTTGTACGTCATTTGATTTTACCATTTTCTCAAATGACCTGAAAGTGGTGGTAACTCCTCCTCCTTCATTTGAAAACAATGTTAAACCGATAACTAGTGCTAAAAGCCCACCAATTAACCATCCTTGAAATCCAGGACGCGGTTTTGGTAAATCGTTTCTTTTTTTATCTGGCATGTTAATATTTCTCCTGTAAAAATCTGTTTAGCTAACGATGTGTAGGTGCATTAGTTTTCGTCGACGAGAATAACCTTAGCGTCTCCCCATAATTCCTCCAAACCGTAAAAAGTTCTTTTTTCTTTATTAAAAATGTGAGCAACTACATCCACATAATCTAATAGGATCCATTCTTTGTTTTGTTGTCCTTCTCTTTTCCAAGGATTTTGTTTTGAATGCTTGTGGATTTGCTCCTCGATTGATTCAGAAATTGCATCTATTTGTGTATCCGAATTCCCACTACATATAACAAAGTAATCAGCTATTGCATGTTTTACTTCTCGAAGATCCATCACTACGACATCATGCGCTTTCTTTTCGAGCATTCCATCAACCACCCATCTGCTGAGCACTTCTGAACTGATGTCTTTTGCTACTTCCTCACTCACTTATAGATTACCATTAAATTTATTGCGAAGTTACACTAAAACTAGTGCATAAAATCTTTGCCAAACCGTCATTTCTAGGGAAAAAAGTAGTTTTTCTGCCACAATGTCATTCAACTAATGACGAACTACTTGCTTTGTCAAAAGCGGGTGATCTACCCGAAGGCATGGTCCTTTACACGAATGATCAGCAAAGGGGGAAAGGTCAAAGGGGAAATATTTGGCTCAGCGAACCTGGAAAGAACATCACTATGTCACTTTTCCTAAGACCTAAATTCTTAAAAATTTCTAACCAGCACTATCTGAATTTAATTGTCGGGTTGGGCATAGTAGACACCATTGCAGCTTATCTCAGTACTCCAGCAACTCTAAAATGGCCCAATGATGTATACGTCGACTCCCGCAAGATTTCTGGGGTGTTGATTGAAAACACCATTCGAGGTGGATTTTTAGAATCTTCGATTGTGGGGATTGGAATGAATGTAAATCAAAGAGCTTTTAGCTTACCAATCGCAACATCAATTAGCCTGGAGAGTGGAGTCAAAAGTGATCTTATGAAGGTCATTGAATCACTTTTGTTAAATATCGAAAAATGGTATTTACTTCTCAAAGCTGGGAGAACCGAGCAAATTCTAAATGTGTATCACGAAACGTTGATGTGGAGAGGAGAGAAGAGAGTCTTTCAATCAGGGTCAAATGAGTTTGTGGGACAAATACTTGGCATTCATTCAGATGGTCGTTTGAAAATGTTGGTTAATGATTCGGAGAGACTTTTTGGTCTAAAAGAAATTGAATTCGTTGGCTAGAGAGTATACAACTTAGACATTTTGGAGCCGAAATGGCTCATGATAGTGTATTTTTGCAGTCCAAAAAAAAAGAGGTAGATAATTTTCATCAAAATGAATGTAACAACAGAGAAATTCAAAGTAAAAGACATAGCCTTAGCGGATTGGGGTAGAAAAGAGATCGAGTTGGCAGAGGCTGAGATGCCAGGGCTAATGGCATTAAGGGAGGAGTATGGAAAAGTAAGCCACTTGCTGGAGCTAGAATAGCAGGTTGTTTGCATATGACTATTCAAACTGCCGTACTTATCGAGACACTTGTAGAGCTTGGGGCTGATGTTACTTGGTCTTCATGCAATATTTTTTCAACTCAAGATCACGCCGCTGCGGCAATTGCAAAGGCTGGTATTCCGGTATATGCATGGAAGGGCATGAACGATGAAGAGTTTGACTGGTGCATTGAGCAGACCTTATTTGCATTTGAGGATGGTAAACCATTAAACATGATTCTTGATGATGGTGGTGACCTAACAAATATGGTATTTGACAAATATCCCGAGCTGGTAAATGATATCAAAGGGTTGTCAGAAGAAACGACTACAGGAGTTCATAGGCTGTATGAAAGAATGAAAAATGGCACACTTCCAATGCCTGCTATAAACGTCAATGACTCAGTTACTAAGTCTAAGTTTGACAACAAGTACGGTTGTAAAGAGTCCTTGGTTGATGCGATTAGAAGAGCTACTGATATTATGCTTGCTGGAAAGGTTGCAGTTGTCGCAGGTTATGGAGATGTAGGTAAAGGTTCTGCGGCCTCATTGAGAGGAGCAGGCGTTAGAGTGATTGTGACAGAGATCGATCCGATATGTGCTTTGCAGGCTGCTATGGATGGATACGAAGTGAAGAAGATGTCTGATGCTGTCAAGAGAGCAGATATTATCGTGACAGCTACAGGCAATAAAGACATCATCAAAGGAGCGCACTTTGAAAGCATGAAAGACAAAGCAATCGTGTGTAATATTGGACACTTTGATAATGAAATTGACATGGCTTGGTTGAAGCAGAACCATGGTGATTCTCATTTGGAAATTAAACCTCAGGTAGATCTTTATAATGTGAATGGTCAAGATATCATTGTATTAGCTGAAGGCAGACTTGTTAACCTTGGCTGTGCTACGGGACATCCATCGTTTGTTATGTCCAACTCATTTACTAACCAGACACTTGCTCAGATAGAATTGTGGGAGAATCACGAAAAATATGATAATGCTGTTTACATGCTTCCAAAGCACTTAGATGAGAAAGTTGCAGCATTACATTTAGCAAAAATCGGGGTAGAATTAGATACGCTTTCAGAAGATCAAGCGGATTATATTGGTGTCGAAGTGGCAGGACCATTTAAGCCCGAGTATTACAGGTACTAACAAATAATTTCATGGTATGCTAAGGCGCTCTAGAAGAGCGCCTTTTTTGTTGGCTCACTGTCTGATTGTCATGTTTCTATCATTGGCAGGATTTTAGTAGATTATGTTCAATAAATCATAGAATCGGATTAAACAAAGTCCGTTTTAGTTGGTTAATTTTTAGAAAAATATTCAGCTTATTTAAAACCAGTCTAAATAAGTAACGTATATTGATGTATATACATATAAAAACACAACGTCCATGACCGAACAATTTGAGACTCCCTCAGTACGAAGATCATATTCAGATGCGAAGAAATCACAGGTTTTTGACGGTGAGTTTATGCCGCATATTGATTCAATGTACAATTTCGCTTACAGACTGACTTTTGACGAAGATGATGCAAAAGATCTGGTGCAGGATACCTACATGAAAGCTTATCGTTTCATCAATTCATTTCAAGAGGGGACAAATGCCAAGGCATGGTTATATCGAATCTTGAAGAATAGTTTTATAAATGGGTACAGAAAAAAAAGTAAGCAACCTTCGAAGGTGGATTATCAGGAGGTAGAACAATTCTATAATTCTGAAGACACCCCTAGTAATTCGACAGTTGATTTGCGTCTTGAGACCACTAAAGATATGATCGGTGATGAAATTAGCAATGCATTGAATTCGCTTGCAATCGATTTCAGAACAGTCGTTATCTTATGTGATCTAGAGGGATTTACATACGAAGAGATGGCTAAGATCCTAGATATTCCGATTGGAACTGTAAGATCTAGGTTGCATAGAGCGAGAAATCTTTTACGTGAAAAATTGGGGGCATATGCTTTATCAATGGGTTATAACTAGACTACTATAGCTCATATTTCCTTTCACTCTTTGTTGGTTGAATAGATCTTTTGGTAATGTCAATTTGTCTGGATTGTGGTTGCGATGAGTTTGTAAATTGCTTGCAGACTCTTAATTTGATTTTGGATGGAGAGGCAACCGACGACCAAGAACTTTTCTTCCTTAATCATATTAAGGAATGTTCAGTATGTTTCTCTCATTGTAACATAGAAAAGCAAATTAGAGCATTACTCAAATCCAAACTGACAAATACACCTGTTCCAAACGAACTGGCTGAAGAGATCAGGTCAAGAATCTTTTCTTAGGCGAACTACTAGACCCTAATACTATTCTTTCCGAAATTTACATTATGAAAGGAAAGGCAATTATTTTCTCGGCTCCTTCTGGGGCTGGTAAAACAACCATTGTGCATAGTCTCCTAGACAGGTTGCCATTTCTTAGATTTTCTATTTCCGCAACCACTAGAAGCAAGAGGCCTAATGAAGTTGACGGCAAAGACTATTACTTTTTAGACTTGGAAGATTTCAAAGAGAAGTGTAACGCTGGAGAATTGCTAGAATGGGAGGAAGTCTATTCAGAAACTTTTTACGGAACACTTAAATCTGAAGTTGAACGAATTTGGTCACAAGGGAATCATGTTGTATTTGATGTAGATGTGATTGGTGGAAAGAAACTCAAACACATTTTAGGTGATCAATCTCTTTCTATTTTTATCAAGGTTAAAGATGTAAGTGTGCTTAGGGAGAGACTGAAGTTTCGGAATACGGAAGACGATGCGACTTTAGATATGCGAGTAAAAAAGGCTGCCAAAGAAATGAAAGAAGAAGTTCATTTTGATCAGGTAATAGTGAACGATAATCTTGATTTAGCAATTTCTGAAGTTGAAAATATGGTTAAATCATTCGTTTCTAGATCATAGATGAAGGTTGGATTGTTTTTTGGTTCCTTTAATCCAATTCATACTGGGCATATGATTATTGCGTCACTAGTAAAGGAAACTACAGAGGTCGAGGAGGTTTGGTTTGTTGTTAGCCCTCAGAATCCATTTAAAAAAAATAGAAACCTCTTGCATGAGTTTGACAGGATAGATCTGGTAAATGCAGCCATAGCTGATGACTTTAAGTTTCGTTCATCTGATATTGAGTTTAATATGCCCAGGCCAAGCTATACGATTGATACACTAACTCTCCTTCAAGAGCGTCATCCTGACAAGAAGTTTAGCCTTATAATTGGAGAAGACAATCTAGAATCTTTTCCTAGATGGAAGAATCATGATCAAATCCTGAAACATTTTAGCTTAATTGTCTATCCGCGACCAAATTCAAAACCGTCACCATGGACAGTCACTCACGATATAACCATGCTAGAAGCTCCGGAGATTGATATCTCAGCTACGCTTATTCGAAAGCTCATAAAGAATGGTCAATCTGTAAAGTACTTGGTCCCAGATCCTGTATCTGCTCTGATTAAAGCAAAAAAGTTCTTTGAGGACTAAATTCTATGCGTTCAAGAAATGATTAGTACTACCTAAAGAGAGATAAAAAATCTGATAGGAAGGAAGGACTTTTTTTGTGAAACGATTCTTCTCCAAACAAGAATCTACACTGTCATAATATCCTTTTCTTTTGCATCAACTAGCGAATCTATTTTCTTAACAAAAGAGTCGGTGAGTTTTTGTACCTCTTCTTCTGCATCTTTGATCAAGTCTTCCGAAACACCATCTAGCTTTTTCAAGGAATCATTGGTGTCTTTTCGTGCGTTCCTTACGCTCACTTTGCCCTTCTCCGCTTCAGCTTTTACCTGCTTCATTAATTGAAGTCTACGCTCCTCAGTCAGCGGAGGAATGTTGATTCTGATCTGCTCACCGTCATTTTGCGGGTTGAAACCTAGATTACCATTAATAATTGCCCTTTCAATCTCTTGAAGCATAGTTTTCTCCCAGGGCTTTACGCTTAGTGTTCTTGCATCTGGTGTAGTTACTCCAGCTACTTGATTTAAAGGGGTCATGCTTCCATAGTATTCTACCTCAATACCATCTAGCATGTTTGGCATAGCTTTTCCAGCTCTTATTTTTACGAATTCCTCATTAGTATGCTTGATGGCGTTTTCCATCATTTCTTTTGCGGTATCCAAGTATATCTCAATTTCTTCCATGAGCAAAAAATATAAAATTCAATTAATAAGTGTTCCCACTTGTTCCCCTGCCACTATCTTTTGAAGATTTCCTTTTGTATTCATATCAAACACAATAATGGGAAGGTTATTTTCTTGACAGAGTGTAAAGGCTGTCATATCCATGATATTCAGATTCTTTTCGTAGGCTTCTTGAAAGGTGATATTTTCAAACCGCTTGGCATTTGGGTTCTTTTCGGGATCTTCCGAGTAGACACCATCCACTCGAGTTCCTTTTAAGACCACATCCGCTTCAACTTCTATTGCTCTCAGACTAGCAGTAGAGTCTGTAGTGAAGTAGGGATTACCAATGCCGGCACCAAAAATCACTACTCGACCTTTTTCTAAGTGTCTGATGGCTCTTCTTTTTATAAATGGTTCGCAAACCTGCTCCATCTTAAGACCAGACATCAAACGTGTGTACATGCCATGTTTTTCGAACATGCTTTGCAGAGCCATGGCATTTATAACTGTAGCTAACATGCCCATATAATCCCCCTGCACTCGATCAATTCCTGAAGCTTCTGCTTCAACTCCTCGAAATATATTTCCCCCACCTATTACAACTGCGACTTCTACACCGTCATTGACAACAGCTTTTATATCTTCAGCATATTGAACAAGTCGATCGGAATCAATGCCATGCGTTTTGTTTCCCATCAGCGCCTCTCCGCTAAGTTTAAGGAGTATTCTCTTGTAGCTCATGCTTCGATTTTAATAGATATTCGTGCAAATAAATAAATAATTACTGCTAATGCGTTTACTCGAATGAGATTAGGACTTGATTTTTTTCAACGTTCTCTTTTTCTGCTACATGAACCTTACTAACTGTACCTTCCCCTGAGGACTTGATGACGTTTTCCATCTTCATGGCTTCCAAAACTAACAACTGGTCTCCTGAAGCAACATTATCACCTTCTGACACAAGTACATTTAATATACTGCCGGGCATAGGGGCTTTAATTTCTTTTATTGCCGAGTTAGAAGCTGAATTCATACCAAGTTTTTCTAGTATTTGATCTATATGGTCAGTTACAGAAACAGATATTAATGACCCATTTATCTTCAACTCCATTTGCCTATGATCAGCATCGACCACTTCAACATTAAAAATTCTCTTTTTGAGAAAAACCTTATATGCAGTATCATCAAGTTTAGTAACCTCACCATCAAAAAGGTTTTGATTAATGTACGTTTCCTTTTTGTTCTTGGAAACAGCGATTTTCTTTTCGTTGTTAATGATCACTTCAAGCATGGTTCTTTTTTATTTTCAAAAATATCTATTGAAGCGCTTATACAAAATCAATAGTAGAAATTTGAGTCCAAACAAGCTCTGGACTGTTGTTTAGAACCTAAAGCGCATCAAAATTATTAGTGATAAAGAAATAACTTCTAGTATATCAAAACGAAAGTTTGTTTAGTTTAAAAAACGATATACTTTTGCAATCCTTTTTCTGGGAATGATCTGGAGAAAGTAGTTCTTTTTAATTGATACGGGGAGATACTCAAGCGGCCAACGAGGACAGACTGTAAATCTGTTGGTGTATTCCTTCGCAGGTTCGAATCCTGCTCTCCCCACCATTAATATGCGGGTATTGCTTAGTGGTAAAGCTCTAGCCTTCCAAGCTGTAGGTCGCGGGTTCGAGCCTCGTCACCCGCTCAAATTACTTTGAGCGATTCGTTGCAAGTTTTCAGTTCTTAGTTTAGCTAACCGACTAGTTAACTTGAAACTAATCAACTAAAGCAAGCCGATGTAGCTCAGGGGTAGAGCGTTTCCTTGGTAAGGAAGAGGTCAGGGGTTCAAATCCCCTCATTGGCTCTTTATTAGGGTATTAAAAAGAAAATAGAGTAATAACAATAAATTAAACAAACGAGGATTATCAAGCATGGCTAAAGAAACCTTTGATCGTTCGAAACCACACGTAAACATTGGTACAATCGGACACGTTGACCATGGTAAAACAACTTTAACTGCCGCAATTTCATCAGTGCTAGCTGGAAAAGGACTTGCAGAGCAAAAAGACTTTTCTGCGATCGATAACGCTCCAGAAGAGAAAGAAAGAGGTATTACCATTAATACTTCACACATTGAGTATCAGACGGAAAATCGTCACTACGCTCACGTGGACTGTCCTGGTCACGCAGATTATGTGAAAAACATGGTAACAGGAGCAGCTCAGATGGATGGAGCAATCATCGTGGTAGCTGCAACTGATGGTCCAATGCCACAAACAAGAGAACACATCCTTTTATCAAGACAAGTAGGTGTGCCAGCTCTAGTTGTTTTCATGAACAAAGTGGATTTAGTCGATGATCCTGAACTTCTTGAGTTAGTAGAAATGGAAATTAGAGAGCTTCTTTCTGATTATGATTTTCCGGGTGATGATATCCCTGTAATTCAAGGTTCTGCACTTGGAGGCCTAAATGGTGATGCTAAGTGGGTTGAAAAAATTGACGAGCTTATGGCTGCCGTGGATGAGTATATTCCTCTTCCAGAAAGAGCTGTAGACAAAGATTTCCTAATGCCTGTTGAGGACGTTTTCTCAATTACAGGTCGTGGGACTGTTGCAACTGGACGAATTGAAAGAGGAGTAATTAACTCTGGGGATCCAGTTGATATCATCGGTATGGGTGCTGAAGATTTGAAATCTACAATCACTGGAGTAGAAATGTTCCGTAAGATTCTAGATAGAGGTGAAGCTGGTGATAACGTTGGTCTTCTTCTTAGAGGTATTGAAAAAACTGATATCAAAAGAGGAATGATTATTTGTAAGCCTGGTTCAGTAACTCCTCACGCCAAGTTCAAAGCAGAGGTTTATGTTCTCTCTAAGGAAGAAGGTGGACGTCACACTCCATTCTTCAATAAGTATAGACCTCAGTTCTATTTAAGAACTACTGATGTTACTGGAGAGATTATGCTTCCTGAGACTGTTGAAATGGTAATGCCTGGAGATAATGTAACAATCGAAGTTAATTTGATTAACCCAGTAGCTCTTGAGAAAGGATTACGTTTTGCAATAAGAGAAGGTGGAAGAACTGTTGGTTCTGGACAGGTAACTGAAATTCTTGATTAATAAATAGTTATCCCGATTTATACACATAAATCGGGATTTGTTTATACAAACTGATTACTCTAAATTTGCAGTCCTTTTGGGACTGCTTGTTTTTTTACGGGTGTAGCTCAATTGGTAGAGTAGCGGTCTCCAAAACCGTTGGTTGGGGGTTCGAGTCCCTCCTCCCGTGCTAATATTGAAGGAAAATTATGTCTAAAGTTATTACTTTTTTCAAAGATTCGTACGAAGAATTGTCTCAAAAAGTGACATGGCCCAAGTATGGCGAGTTGCAAAATAGTGCTATTCTGGTGCTTGTTGCATCATTAATCTTTGCTTTGGTGATCGGAGCTATAGATTATGCCTTCGAAAACTTGATGGAGTTTATTTACCAAGAATTTTAAAAGCGTACTAGATATGGATCATAAATGGTACGTGGTTAGAGCCGTTAGTGGCAAAGAGAAAAAGGTAAAGGAGGCGATTGAAAATGAAGTGATTCGTCAAGAGTTATCTGATTATATTCCGCAAGTACTCATTCCTTCAGAGAAGGTGTATGAGATGCGAAACGGTAAAAAACGAGTAAGAGAAAGAAATTTTTTTCCAGGCTATGTGTTAATCCAAGCCGACTTCTCCAATGGTGAGGTTCAGCACTTAGTTACGAATAAAGAGCTAATTCCCAATGTCATCGGCTTTCTAGGATCGACAGGAAGTAGCACTACAAAAGATCCAATTCCTTTGAGGCAGGCTGAGGTTAACAGAATTCTAGGCAAAGTCGATGAGGTTGAGGAGTATGAAGAGAAGCTAGATACCCCATATATAGTGGGTGAAAGCGTGAAAGTGATGGACGGTCCCTTTAGTGGCTTCACAGGTACAGTAGAGGAGGTATTTGAGGATCGTAAGAAGCTTAATGTTACGGTTAAGATTTTTGGCAGAAATACGCCTGTCGAATTGAATTATATACAGGTAGAAAAAGAAGATTAATTAGGTAAGAAATGGCTAAAGAAATATCAGGCTATTTGAAATTGCAGATACGTGGGGGAGCTGCTAACCCATCTCCACCAGTAGGTCCAGCACTTGGTGCCAAGGGTCTGAACATCATGGACTTCTGTAAGCAATTTAATGCAAGAACACAGGATAAAGCTGGACAGCTTCTACCTGTTGTTGTTACCATTTATGCTGACAAGTCTTTTGACTTTGTAATTAAAACACCGCCTGCTGCAACACTCTTAATGGAAGCAGCGAAGTTGAAGAAAGGATCTTCTGAGCCAAACCGTGTGAAAGTAGGTTCAGTGTCTTGGGATCAAGTGAAAGAAATCGCTGAGACTAAGATGCCGGATTTAAATTCTTTTAGCATTGAATCTGCTATGAAGGTGGTAGCTGGAACTGCGAGAAGCATGGGGATGAAAATTTCAGGTAAAGCCCCTTGGGCAAATTAATTTTTGGTAATGGGAAAGCTTACAAAAAATCAGAAGAAAGCTCAGGAGTTGATTGAGATTGGCAAAGAGTATTCAATAGATGAAGCTTCAAAGCTTGTGAAGGAGATAACTTTTACAAAATTCGATTCATCTGTGGATATAGATATCAGACTTGGTGTTGATCCAAGGAAAGCTGATCAGATGGTTCGAGGAGTAGTATCTCTACCACATGGTGTTGGTAAAGATGTGAAAGTACTAGTGCTATGCACACCTGATAAGGAGCAAGAAGCTAAAGATGCTGGAGCTGATCATGTCGGCTTGGACGACTATGTGAAGAAGATTGAAGGGGGTTGGACAGATATTGATGTGATTATCACCATGCCCACAGTAATGGCTCAAGTAGGTAGACTTGGTAGAGTTCTTGGTCCAAGAGGTTTAATGCCTAATCCAAAATCAGGTACAGTTACCATGGATATTGGACAAGCAGTAAAGGAAGTTAAGGCCGGTAAGATAGATTTCAAAGTTGATAAATTTGGTATCATTCATACTAGTGTCGGAAAGGTCTCTTTTGATCCAGATAAGATCAAGGAGAACGTACTAGAAATGGTTCAGACTGTATCTAAACTAAAGCCTGCTTCTGCAAAAGGAACTTACTTTAAGTCAATTACACTTTCAAGTACAATGAGTACTGGTATAGCAATTGACAAAAGTAGCATAACAAATATATAAGGTTATGACGCGAGAAGACAAAGCGCAATTAATAAGTGACCTTGCTGAAAAGTTTAAGGAAACAGATCATTTCTATATTGCTGATACTTCAGGTCTCACTGTTGCGGAGATCAATAAGTTCAGACAAATGTGCTTCAACAAAGGGGTTGAGTATAAGCTGGTGAAGAACACGCTTATCAAAAAAGCTCTTGAGAATGTAGAAGGAGATTTTTCATCATTAGATGAAGTCTTGAAAGGAACTTCTGGAGTAATGTTTGTTAATGAGACAGCTAATGTCCCTGCAAAGATTATCAAGGAGTTCAAAAAAGGTGATTCAAAGGATAGACCTAAGTTCAAGGCTGCTTCTATCGACTCAGATTTATTTATTGGTGAGGATCAACTAGGAGCACTTGCTAGCTTGAAATCTAGACAAGAGCTGATTGGAGAGGTTGTCACCTTATTGCAATCGCCTGCTAAAAATGTTCTTACTCTGCTTCAGAGTGGAGAGCATAAAATCGCAGGTATTGTCAAAACACTTTCAGAAAGAGAGAATTAAAAATTTTAAACAGAATTAATAATTAATACAATGGCGGATTTAAAAGAATTTGCAGAGCAATTAGTTAACCTTTCAGTTAAAGAGGTAAACGAACTAGCTAACATTTTGAAGGATGATTACGGTATTGAACCAGCTGCAGCTGCAGGTCCAGTAGTAGTTGCTGGTGCTGGTGGTGCTGAAGGTGGAGCGGAAGAAGAAAAGACTTCTTTTGACGTAATCCTTAAGTCTCCAGGTGGAGCTAAGCTTGCAATCGTGAAGCTAGTTAAGGAATTGACTGGATTAGGTCTTAAAGAAGCGAAAGAGCTTGTAGATGGAGCTCCTAAGCCAGTTAAAGAAGGTATTGCTAAGGATGAGGCTGAGGCATTAAAAAAACAGCTTGAGGAAGCTGGTGCTGAGGTAGAATTAAAATAATTAGCACATAATACAAAGGCGTAGGCCTGGCCCCTGACTACCATGTTAGGGTCAGGTCTTTTGCTGTTTGTAAGAATCGCTAAGCCTCCTTGTTCACATTTATAAACTAAAACTCCGTAAGCTTTGGCTAACAACAATAACACGAGAATAAATTTCTCTTCAATCAAATCAGTTATTGATTATCCAGATTTTCTGGATGTACAATTGAAGTCTTTCGTAGACTTTTTCCAGCTTGATACTCCTGCTGAGCACAAAGAAGGTGAGGGCCTTTACAAGGTTTTTATGGAAAACTTTCCGATTACAGATTCTCGAGAGAATTTTGTTTTGGAATTTGTTGACTATACCGTAGATCCTCCCAAATATAGTATCCAAGAGTGCATCGAAAGGGGATTGACTTATTCAGTACCACTAAAAGCAAAACTTCGTCTTTTATGTAATGACGAAGAAAATGAAGATTTTGAGACTATTGAGCAAGAGGTTTTCTTAGGGAACATACCTTATATGACTGAGAAGGGCTCTTTTGTCATTAATGGTGCAGAACGCGTTATTGTTTCCCAGTTGCATAGGTCGCCTGGAGTATTCTTTGCACAAAGTAAGCATACAAACGGAACTCTTCTTTACAGTGCTAGAATTATTCCTTTCAAGGGATCTTGGATCGAGTTTGCTACAGATGTTAATAACGTCATGTATGCCTATATTGACAGAAAGAAAAAGTTCCCTATTACAACCCTGTTAAGATCAATTGGGTATGGATCTGATAAGGAAATCCTTGATCTATTTGGTCTTTCTGAAGAAATTGAAGCTACGGAGAGTGAGCTAAAGAAGGTTATTGATAGACGTTTGGCCGCAAGGGTTCTAAGAACTTGGACGGAAGACTTTGTGGATGAGGATACTGGAGAGGTGGTCTCTATTGACAGGAATGAAGTAGTTCTGGAACGTGACAGTATTATAACGGAGGATGATATTGAAACTATTATTGATTCTGGTTCTAAATCAATTATCATCCACCGCAAGGACGTAAATATTGCTGAATATTCTATCGTCTATAACACGCTTCAAAAAGATAATTCAAACTCTGAAAAAGAAGCGGTAGAGCAGATTTATCGTCAGTTAAGAAATACGGAGGCTCCTGATGAACAAACTGCAAGGGATATAATTACTAGCCTGTTTTTCTCTGATAAGAGATATGATCTTGGTGAAGTTGGAAGATACCGAATTAATAAAAAGTTAGGTATTGATACAGATTGGGATCGTAGAGTACTTTCAACGGAAGACATCATCCTAATTGTTAAATACTTGATCGGATTGATCAATAGTAAAGCGGTTGTTGATGATATCGACCACTTAAGTAATAGAAGGGTTAGAACCGTAGGTGAACAACTTTACTCTCAATTCGGTGTAGGTCTTGCAAGAATGGCGAGGACAATTCGAGAGCGAATGAATGTTAGGGACAATGAAGATTTCAAACCTGTTGATCTCATCAATGCTCGAACATTATCTTCTGTCATCAATTCCTTCTTTGGAACGAATCAGCTATCACAGTTTATGGATCAAACAAATCCATTGGCTGAGGTTACTCATAAAAGAAGGATGTCTGCACTCGGGCCAGGTGGTCTATCAAGAGAAAGAGCAGGTTTTGAGGTTCGAGACGTTCACTATACCCATTACGGAAGATTGTGCACGATTGAAACTCCAGAAGGACCAAATATTGGTTTGATTTCATCACTTTGTGTCCACGCGAAGGTGAATCAGATGGGATTCATTGAGACTCCTTACCGAGAAGTTGGCGATGGAACAGTGGATATGTCTGGGACCGTGAAGTATTTGACAGCAGAGGAAGAAGATACTCACAACATTGCGCAAGCAAATGCGCCATTATCTGACAAGGGTAAATTCTTGAATGAAAAAATTAAAGCAAGATTCGAAGGTGACTTCCCTCTTTGTAGCGAAGATGAAGTGACTTACATGGATGTTGCGCCTAACCAAATTGTTTCTGTCGCAGCTTCCATGATTCCATTTTTGGAGCATGATGATGCAAACAGAGCACTTATGGGATCCAACATGCAACGTCAAGCTGTTCCTTTGATGAGACCACAGGCTCCTATAGTCGGTACTGGTCTTGAGGAAAGGGTAGCATTGGATTCAAGAGCATTGGTAAGAGCGGAAGGAGATGGCGTTATTGAATTTGTAGATGCAAATAAGATTACTGTAAAGTACGATCTTGATGCTGATCAGGAGATTATCTCTTTTGATGATGCAGTGGTTACATATGATCTTGTAAAGTTCAGAAGGACTAACCAAGATACTTGTATAAACTTGAAGCCAATAGTTCAGAAAGGAGACAAGGTTAAGAAAGGTCAGGCCTTATGTGACGGTTTCGCGACAGAAAAAGGAGAGTTAGCTCTTGGTATAAATATGCAAGTCGCCTTCATGCCTTGGCAAGGGTACAACTTTGAGGATGCGATTGTTATCTCTGAAAGGGTTGTAAGAGAAGATATCTTCACTTCTATTCATATCGACGAATTTGAATTAGAAGTGCGAGATACAAAAAGAGGAGAGGAAGAGCTAACAAGTGAGATTCCAAACGTTTCTGAGGAAGCAGTTAAGAACCTTGATGAGAATGGAATCATCAGAACTGGCGCTGAAATCAAAGAAGGCGATATTCTGATTGGGAAGATTACTCCAAAGGGAGAGTCAGATCCAACACCTGAGGAGAAACTTTTGAGAGCAATTTTCGGAGATAAAGCAGGTGATGTAAAAGATGCTTCTTTAAAGGCATCTCCATCTTTGAAAGGAGTTGTAATCGATACAAAGCTTTTCTCTCGACCTAAGAAGGATAAAGATGTCAGAGCGCGAGCAAAGAAAGAAGTTGAGTTACTTAAGAATAAGTATAGTCAGCAGCTTACTGAAACTCGCACGACTATGATTGATAAAATCACACAGCTTCTGGACGGTAAAACGTGCCAAGGAATCAAGCATAAGTTTGGTGAGGAAGTAATGAGCAAAGGCGTGAAATTCAATAGGAAGAATATTGAAGCCAATCTTTTCCCTCCTAAGAATAAGTATAGAGATGAAAGTAACTATAATGTTCCTGAAGAGGCGAATTTGATATCTGACTTAATCATTGAAAATTGGGTCTCTGATGCAAAGACAAATGAGCTAGTTTTTAAACTAGTTAAGAACTACATAGGATACAGGAATGATATATCTGGTCATTTCAAGAGAGAGCGATTTACTCTTGAGGTGGGAGATGAATTACCAGCAGGTATAGTTCAGCTCGCAAAGGTTTACGTTGCTAAGAAGCGTAAACTTCAAGTGGGGGACAAGATGGCGGGACGTCATGGTAACAAAGGTGTTGTTGCTAAGATTGTAAGAGAAGAAGATATGCCATTTATGGAAGACGGTACACCAGTGGATATTGTATTGAATCCGCTAGGAGTACCTTCTAGGATGAACATCGGTCAGATTTATGAGACAGTCCTTGGATGGGCTGGTCTGAAGCTTGGAAGAAAGTACGCTACTCCAATTTTTGATGGAGCATCAGAGGAAGAAGTTCAAAATGAGTTGAAGGAAGCCGGTCTTCCTAACTTCGGAAGAACGTATCTGTATGATGGACTCTCCGGTGAGCGATTCGATCAACCAGTGACAGTTGGAGTCATCTATATGCTGAAATTAGGTCACCTTGTGGATG
>JABSPG010000120.1 GCA_013214445.1 Ekhidna sp.
CCGGGCATACGTGCTGATGTGGATCGTAAGCCAGAGATTAAGATTGAATACTTTGATGAGAACTGGGAACTTCGTGAAGAAACCTTTGACGGGATGAAAGCAAGGGTGATTCAGCATGAATATGATCATATTGAAGGTAAACTTTTCACTGATTATTTGACACCATTTAAGAAGCGCCTGCTAAAAGGGAGATTAGCTAACATCAGCAAAGGAAAGACAGAAGCGGAGTATCGGGTGAAGATTCCCAAATAGCCAACAAAGTTCGTTTTATGGAAGATCTGCGTATTTCATTGATTCAAGCTGACCTTCATTGGGAAGAACTGGAAGCAAACCTGGCTATGTTCGAGGAATTAATTTGGTCCATTGAAGATACGGATCTAATTGTTCTGCCAGAAATGTTCACAACCGGGTTTTCTATGAATGTGGAGAAACTTTCAGAACCTCCTGGTGGAAAGACTTTCAAATGGATGCGTCAAATGGCATCTCAACGAAACGCTGCGATTGTTGGTAGCTATATAGTTAGAGACAAAGGCAATTTTTTCAATAGGTTGTATTTTGTTTTTCCTGATGGATCTTCTCAACAGTACGACAAGAAACACCTTTTCAATCTTGCAAATGAGGGAGAGCACTATACTGCAGGAAACCAAAGACAGGTAATTGGATTCAAAGGGTGGAAGATTTGTCCTCTGATTTGCTATGACTTAAGATTCCCCGTTTGGGCCCGATCTACGGCAAGAGTGGAGGATCTTTATGAATACGATTTGCTTCTTTTCGTCGCTAATTGGCCAGACACCAGAATACACGCGTGGGACACACTTCTGCAAGCTAGGGCGATCGAAAATCAGTCCTATTGTGCTGGGGTAAACCGTATTGGTGCAGACGCCAAGGGTAAGGACTATACAGGTCATTCGGCACTGTACTCGCCACTGGGCGAAGAGCTACTTTTTTCTAAGGGCGAAGAAGAGGTATTGACGTATTCTCTCTCGTACAAGGACCTTGAGAAGTATAGAAAAGCTTTCCCTTTTCAAAAAGATGCAGATTCTTTTGAGATGAATTGAAACGTCAAATTGAAGACCTTTCGCTCAATTCAGACAACCGTTTGCTGTTAGATAGGTTGACTACACTGTGTTTAGATCTATTATCCTCTTGATTTTCTTTCAGACGCTGGGTTATGCTTCGGCACAATCGCTAAAAGATGTTAGGTCTGAATTTCATAAGGTGGTCTTGGAACCAAGCCAATCGAAACATTTTCATGAATTTATGGAAGAAATAGAGGGGAATTCCACTACTCTGAGAGCTTACAAAGCAGTTTCTCATGCTATTTTGGCACAGTCTCTCTGGAATCCTTTCAGTAAGCTATCTCAAGTAATGAAATATGATCAGCAGATTGAATCGCTGGTAGAAGAGGACCCGACAAATATTGAAATAAGGTTTTTAAGGTTAGCAATTGAATGTCATTTGCCGTCTTTTTTAGGGATGAGTACACACGTAAAAGAAGATTCACAAATGATCATCAACAACATGTCCAGCATTCCTGAGATTCAAATTGATAAATCTTATGGACAGTACATCTTCTATTTTCTACTGGAGACGAATTTGATTACTCCGGATCAGATTAGCCTCATGGAGCATAATCTCAGTATGAATTAGTAGAAGTCAATCTCACAGCTAGGGAAAGCTTTTTTGAATTCTTCGATAGTATGTTCCCTAAGTCTGGTATTGAAGCATACAATTTTCTTCAGATCGCTCATTCCATACAGTCTTTGTAGCTTCCAAACTCGGGTGTTGCTAAAGTCAATAAAAGCTAAATCATAGAATTGTTCAATTCCCTTAAGGTTTTTGATATTAGTACCGGAACAATTAAGCGAACGAATGGAAGTCATTCCATGCAAAGGTCTCAGTGTCTCAATGGCTGTATTTTTTACATTTAGAGATGTAAGAGCTTTCAAATTACCAATACTGTCCAATGACTGAAGAGGGCCATTGATAATGGTCAAACTTTCAAGGTTGTTATGTGCCGAGATACCTGCAAGACTGGTAATTCTTAAATTGTCAATCGTAAGCTGTTTCAGATTGAGAAATATAAGCAGCGGTTCTAGGGAAGTGATAGCTTGATTGGAAAGGGAAATCTCCGTTTGCTCGATCAATGAATGTAGACTGTAGCTGTCTGGTGCTTTTATTTTTAAAGCCTCTTTCCAATTTGCATCTAATGATTCCCACCACTTAAGGAGTTTGGTAGTCTGGAAGATTATCGTGAGATCTGGGTTTTCCTCTAACAGGAATGAAATCTGTTTTTCATCGACTAGCGTGTTGTCTATTTCCAAAACTTCTAGGAGTGAAAGTTTTTCGAGACCTTCTAAGCTATTTAAAGGCGATCCAGAGAGTAGTAATTTTCTGAGCTTTGGATTTTTTTCAAGACCTGAGCTACTTTCAGTAGGTATGTTTGCCGCTTTTAAAACTTCAAGATCTTTCATTTCAGAAGTGAAGTCAAATGAACGGAATAGGTTCTTGTCGACATTCAAATACTTTAACCTCTTGAATTTTTTTAGAGGTGTTGGCTCTTTCAAATTACCGGCTGATAGATTAAGCGAGTCAATGTTTAGAAACTTGATTAGTTCTTCGTTACTGGGTGCTGTCAGTCCATATGCTATCTCAAAGTGTGTAATCCAAGCTGAAGGTAGATTTGACCACCATTTCCGAATTTCTTCGCTATTGGTAACCACTAGCACTTTTGGGTATTCTGCCATGTGTCTGCTAGCCGTTTCCTCTGTGACTTGAGAAAAGTCTGCATAGATCTTTCGTAGCTTATTGGCTTGCTCTAGGGAGCTAAGATCGTTGATATTCGTCCCATTGATGAATAGCTTTTTGAGCGACGGATGTTTCTGTAATCCTTCAAGGCTTGTAATATTTGAATAAGAAAGATCAAGGTATTCTAAATCTGTAAGCGCGCTCAAACCTGCAGTGCTTGTGAGACTGGTATTTTTTAACCGGAGTGTTTTTAAACCGGCGTTACCTTCGAGAGAAGATAGGTCTGAGAAAGTAGTCTGGGAAAGGTCTATTGAGTCAAGCCCAGAAAGCGATCTAAGACTTTCAAAAGAGACAATGCTAGTATTAGAGAGGTTTAGGTACTTCAGGGATTGCAAAGCCGCTATTGCGGAGATATCTACTACTGTGCTACTAGCAAGATCTAGTGTCGTTAACTGTTCGAGGTATTGAAGCCCGTTTAGACTAATTAGATTGGTTTGTCTGGCGATTAGTTTGCGAAGGTTTTTTGTGTGTCTGAGAGGCTCTAGATCGCTTACTTGCGTATTGGATATATCTAGCACCTGAAGATTTTTTAGTGCAAGCAGAGGAGTTAAATCATCAAATGTCAAGGGATCGTTTAAACCGATACTGTCAATGTTAGCAATCAGCTCAAGCGTTTCGACAGATAGACTGTCAAAAGGGACGTACTTCTTTAATGCACTTTTCCAGCCTAAAGAAAGGTCTGCCCACCAATTTCGTAGTTCCACCTCCCTGCTGACCTTTGTGCTGTAAATGCTGGCAATCTTAAGGTCTTCAGACTGACTATCGTAATTGACTTCCATAAATCTAGGTTGACTTCTGGAATAGGGATTTCCCTCGAGTGTTGTGCCTTCTATTGCACTTTCGAAAGAAACGAGAAAATATCCACCACTGTCTTCTTTGTATACTTTTTCAATCTGTTCATTCCGAAAGTCAAAGCTAATGTCTTTGAAAAAGAAGTCTACGTCTCGCAGGTATGCATTTACATCCTTGTTGGTAATGACGCTTCTTCCTTCCAATAGGTCATCTTCAATCTGAACTTCGTTATACTCAAAGATTTTTTTGTAGCTCTCTCCAATAATTACCTCTTTATCTCTAGTAGAAGATTTTTCTGAGCCTACAGCATTCAGCATGTATTGGTAAAAGTTCAGTAAACTTCGTACTTGCTCAAATTGGGTAGAGTCTTGTAGAGTAGAGTCTTGTTGGATAGGATCCTGTTGTGCGGAGATGTTTAGAGACAACAAGATCGATATAAAGAGTGGAAGGTGCTTTTTCAATTTCTATTATAGATGTAGTCCTTTAGCTGCTTCTCCATTGTTTCGCTTGGGATGGCTACTAAGTTGGAAATTAACCAACCTGAGTTATATCCCGGCCTATTGAAATTGGCAATCGAAAAATACCAACCATCGACTGAGAAGAAATGAAATTTCACATTTTTCACGGCTTGAAAGGTCAAATTCCCTTGATTCAGCTCGTAAAGAAATAGGGTCAGAAAATCCGGTTGGTAGTTTCTAGCTGTAAACTGCTCGGTATGATCCTCGTCCTGCAGCGCTTTTTTTAGAGTCATAAAACCCAATTCATGGCTCATGGGGTGCATAAATCTCTTAGATTCGGAGGTATCCTTATCAAATTGATTCTGAAACACATCGAATGCGACATCCTCGATGATCCATTCATATCCTAGCCCCTGTTTTTGAAGTTTTAAATACAGTAGACCCGATGTTTTTTTTCCATTCAGTAGGAAGTCTGCGTTTACTTCCGCAAACCAATCGTCATTATGAAAATCAAGCAACGAAGGCCTTTCCTTGTCCAGTACTTTTTTTAAAAACTTCTTTATCTCATCCGAGGAAAAGCTGTTTGTTTTTTGATCAAATAGGTTTGGGATGTATTTCTTCCTAAGTGAAATATCCTGATACTTTTTGTCCCCAGGGAAGAGACGCTTGCCCTTGCCATCTTCTTCACCATTAAATCGTCGAAAGAACTGATTTATCTGTTTGTTGGAAGCTGAGAGTTGCGCTTCGGTCGCTTTCATGTCATCAGTAAGCCTTGATTGGCCTACCGATGAATGAAAAACTGCCAAGAATGAAAGTGAGATCAGTAGTTTGTTCATGCAGACGTTTCGGTCACTCTAATGTCGCCCAATAGCACATCCCAAAACTCAATGATACGTCCAGCGATCTGAGTTTCTTTCTTTTTCACGTATATGGTAATGTCTTTTTTGGTGGTATCTCTATAGCTCATACCATCTTTCGAAGTGCCTTCAAAACGTTGGTAAATCGTAATTACGCCCACATAAGTTCCGTCGGGTTGTTGTTCCAAATCACTCACATAGTGAATGTCATACCATTTGATTTCCACCCTATCGTAGTTGAGCGCCATGAGTCGCTCGAAGTATTCCCTCACTTTGTAATAAGTTACTTCCTCTGAACTCAAAGAGGAGACCCCCATCTCGCTATCTGCCGCAAAAAGTTCTTCTGCACGATCCATGACACGTTGTGCTTCAGAAAATTGGGTGTCCTTATTGCCAATAATTGAAATATACTTACTGAGGTCTTTTACCTTTTCGAGAGCCAACGAAACTATTGCTTGTTTTCTCCCAGGGTCAAAGTTAGTCTGAGCATGCAAACTCGAACTCCATCCGAGTAGAATCAAAAATGCGATAACGGTTGTTTTTTTCATTTCAGTCCTCATTTTCTTAAAACCAGTTCTTTAATTTTTCCATTGCTGTCATACACGATCTCTTCAACTTGGGCAGCCTTATTTTTTGTGTCTTTGAGGTAATTGAGGTACTTCTCAATCGTTGTTGGTTGGTCGTAGCTTGGCTGACCTCCTGATTTATAAATAACAATTAGCACCGGCGCAGAACTGTTACTAAACATTTGCAACGCATCCTGAATCTGGCCGTTGGCGGCAGCTGTTGAAGAAGCTTGCGAAATGGTAGTGAAGTAATCTGTCAACTTGGCTTCTTTGGTAGGTTCTTTTTTGATCTCTCGTTTTTTTGAGTCACTCTCGTCACTGTCAGTAGATCCGACCTCTTCAGGGCCTTCAGTATTTTCCTCTAAGCTTTCTTCTTCATTGCTTTCATCAACTTCTTCTATTTGATCTTCCTTGTTTTCGCTTAGCTCAGTGAGTTTCTTCTGATTCTTGCAGGAAGAGACTCCCACTACTAGCGAAAGCAAAAGTATGCTTCTGATAAAAGATGCTAAGACCTTCTTGTTCATTTTCATAATTTTGGTTTTTAGTCACGTACCTTATTATTAGTTATAATCCTTTAACTCAAATAGTGTTCCAAATGGTATAGAACCCCTAAAAGGTTTTTATGTAAGGATGCTGTAAGGGAGCATCGCATCTTGCAGGAGACTTAGATCACAAATACTTTAATCTCACGATAGGGATTACTTATCGAAATGATGGCTTTGGCTCTCATGCTTCACCGTACTTTTGATATAAAACCACCATAAACGAAAAAACCAATGAAAACTGGAAAAACAAAGTACTTAATTCCGCTGATTGCTTTCTTGCTCTTAAACTGTAGAACAAGTAGCTCAGATGTAGTAGCGCCGCAGGAAGAGCAGTTTATTACTATTAATTTTGCTCAACAAGTTCCCAATGTATCCATCAGCAACCGGTCATTTGAGCGAGGCAGACTGACCGATGAGTATGGATTTCTAACATTCACTGTGCAGAGCACTATAGACGGTTACATCAAGTACGGAATCTTTGAACCAGATTTTGTTCGTGATAGTCCATTGGACACTTTCTCAATACAACTTCCTTTCGTAGATGGTGGAGGACTCGATTACAATTTTAGTGTAAGGTATTACAAAAGAGGTTCTGGGGGGGGATTTTTGCTACTGAGGACAGTTTGTTCACTCGATTTGCAAGTTTTCCAATCAAAAATGAATTGGTTGACAATGATGTTTATTCAGCTAGTCAGATTGTAGACCTTCTACAAGCAAATGATATTAGGTATTACAGCAGAGATAGCAGCACCACAAGTACTTCTCGAATCAGTACCCCAGAAGTTGAACTTTATACCGCATCCTCAAGCATTACTCCTGAGGTGGATTTTTTTGATGGGGATACAGTAAACTTAAATCTTTTAGTAAATGCCCTAGCAATAGAAGTAGTTTTGAATAATCCCTCATTAGATTCAGTGACTATTGATTTTGGAACTCTGTTGGGATTTGAGCAAAGTCCTTATTGGATTTCTACAAAAGCACTAGATTCTACTTTGAATATTTATGCTAGATCGTTTTTTAGTCCAGAAGTTGATGTATATGTTAATTCTGATATTGTGTTTTCTGGACAATTGACAATCGAAAACGGTGAGATTGGCAGGATAGAAATCAACAATGCTGGTGGGGGCGCTGGCGGAGCAGTAGGAACCGGTGTAAGCGTAAACTTCAGTAATGAAGAATTTATCAGAGGCGATACCATCAGAGTTGGTGGATAAATACTGGAAGTAAACCATCATGAGTAGAATAAAGAAGCTGTCCACGTCGGACAGCTTCTTTTTGTATTACGCTAATTTTGAATTGCGCTCACTATTTACCCTTGCTTAGGCGATTGAGTAAACCTTCGAGAATCTCATCTTCCTCGTCCAGTAGGTGATCTTGAATTATCATATCTGGAATAACTCCTTGCTCACTCGTATCACCACTTACCCTAACGATTCTTCCTTTTGAGATGTTGAAAGCAATGCCTGTTTCTGGAAGTGCCAAAGTAAATATGGATGCAATCAGGGTTGGATATTCTCCTGTCTCTTCTCCTACGATTGTAGCTAATCCATAGTCTTGCATCTGCGCGGCAGTCACGGCTGATTGCGAGTAAGAATGTCGATTGATCAAGACATAGACATTACCGCTGTATCTTTTCTTTTTGTCCTGAGGTTCATAATCGTCAAAATCATATGAATAGACTTCTCCATTGGGCTTTTGCAGGGCCGTCTGCCAATAGTGACCGGAATAGTCTTCTAGAGACCTAATGTGTTTTTTGAGAGGGGCGCTGCTTTTCAAAGTAAACGAGGAGTTCCATTTGAAGGGTTTCTTAGCGATGTAGGAGACCAGATAGTCACTGAATGCATCGTCTCCACCTCCATTGTTTCTGAGATCTATGATTAGATTTGGTGACTTTAGGTCTTTGATTTCCTGAAAAGCAGAGTCGATGAAATTCCTGTATTGTTCTTTATCGCCACTTAGGTTTCCCGGATTTAGGTAGGCAGCTTCATCGTAGAATTCGAGGACTCTTTCTCCCTTAACTATTGGAACATAGTTATCCTCAAAATCTTCCCAAACTTTAATGGAAGGCACACGGAATGTTTCGGTCTTCTCCGAATTACTTTCCTTCACTACAATTTCAAATGTTTTTGATTCTCCAAAAACAATCCAGTAATATCTTGGGAAGCTGAAGTACTCGAGTTTGGCAAGCTGAAAGTAAGGGCGTTCGGCAGGAATCTGCTTTAGAATTTCTGATAATACTTCTTCGATCGGTGTGCCATTGATGCTTATGATTTTCTTTCCTTTTTCGAGGGCAGTTTCAGCGGACAAGTTTTTTCTGATCAGTGCTTTACCATTCTCGAAAGCCAGCTCTAATGGGAACAAAGTGCCGCCACCATCAGCAAATGATCGGTAGGCATAAACTGGTGGAAGCACTGCAGTATGACCATTTTTGATACTCGTCATCCAGGTTTGAAAAAGATTTGAAGTCTCGAGGTAGGTAAGGCTGTCGTCAACACTTGCTCGCAACGATTGGAACGCACTATCGAGCTTTGATTTTTCTGTATAATAATATAGGTCGTACTGAGCTTGTTCTAAGGTGCCTTTTAATGTATCAAAGTCCGATAATACTTGCTGTTTTGAAAACATACTTTGAGTACTTGCTGCTAGCGAAAGGAGTATTAGAATGTAGGAGAGAAGGAGTTTCATGAAGTTTTTTGAAGCAAGTTTAGGGTCTACGAGTGTCCGGTGCGTCCGAATGCTTCTAGGCGGACTTCTTTTGGACCATTTTTTGGAATGAACTTGGCGTATAACCTGTCGCTTTCTTAAATACTTCATTGAAAGTAGACTTTGATTTGAAACCACTGTCCAAAGCATGCCCAAGTAGAGTGAGTTTGTGATCCCGGTCTGACTCAATATTTTTCTTGAACGTTTCAATTCTATAGTGATTGATTAGTTCATAAAAGTTTTTAGAAAACCCTTGATTGATTATTGATGAAAGCTTTTTTGGAGGGATATCTGTAAGCTTCGAGAGTCTCGCCAGATCTAGTTCTGGATCTAGGAAAGGCTTTTCATTCTCTAGAATCGATTTTACTTTCTTTACTTGAGTGATGTCTATGGACTTTTCCGGTCCATCTTTGTCTATTTTTTGATAGCCCGTTGTTCCGACAACTTTCCGGGTATATCCAAGAAATCCGATCCAGCAGGAGACAAGCGCCAAGCCCACGAAAGTGGGGAGGAAATAGTACGATCGGAGCGCTCGATCAAAAAACCATTTATCAAATTCGGTGAGTAAGTTCCACCCAATCCAATAACCCGCGTATATAATTATTGGAGCTTTCAACCACCCCAAGCTTTTGTCCTTGATTTCTGAATAGTTCTGCTTCAGCCAGTTTTGGTGCTTGATCAATATGCTAAGGGCAAGAATGCAGTAGATGCTGACGGATAGAATGCCTAACCACTGCTGAGTTAGGTAGATTTTTGTATATGGATGGTGGGGTGTTTGATAAAGGCCATCGGCACCCAAACGATAAAAAGCAGTTCGGTAGAAGATAAACTCAAGAACGATAGGAATAAAGTGGATTAGATCTCTTCTTCTCAGACTGAATTCTTGATCAGTTACCGATTTTGCATAGAAGAAGATTGCTGGCCCCATACCATACAGCATCTCTAATTGTATATATCTAAACAGAGGAAAAATATCTAGTGTGATGAATACATTTATGATGGCGATGTTTAGTGCTTGTAGTGCAAAAAAGAATACCAAAAGGGCTAAGAAGGTGTTTGATAGATTTCTAGGCTTTCTAAATACCAGTAAACCACATAGAATCATAGCTTGAATGGCTAGTATGATTATGATGGTAGAAAGAACTGGATTTGGCGTGCTCATTAAAATCCAATAATGGAGACTAAAAAGAAAAACCCCAACGATTTGAATGAGCA
>JABSPG010000121.1:0-4805 GCA_013214445.1 Ekhidna sp.
CTATTGAATCCTATTTCATGCAAAGCTCGCAAGTGATCAATGGTGGTATTCCCTGGATGACCTTCAAAGCTCATATCAAACTCCTTGGCAAGGCTTACTTTTGAAATAATGCCATTAAGGAGCTTGTTCAAGTTCTCAGGAGCAAAAAAAGTAGGAGTACCACCCCCCAGATGAATCTCTCTAATCAATGGCTTTTCTGGAAACATTGCCAGATAAAGATTCCATTCCTTTAGCACATAGTCTATATATGGAAGCTCTACTTGATGATTCTTGGTAATTCTAGTATTGCAAGCACAGTAGGTGCAGAGACTCTCACAAAAAGGCAAATGGATGTAGATACTAATCTCCTTGCTACTTTCCCAAAATGCTGATTGTAATGAAGAATGATATGACTTGATTGAAAAGCTTTCTGGTTCCCAAAATGGAACAGTAGGATAACTAGTATATCTTGGAATCGGCCGATCGTACTTCCTTAAGTCTTGCATGAATCAAATTTTGACTCAAAGCTATTTTTACGCCTTATCAGAAAAAGTGATGCATGTAATAACCCAAGCTGACTTTTGTCAAGTCGCTAGAAGGTAATCGTAAAAGTAGTACCTTCATTTTCCTTGGAGAAAACATTCATTGTAGCATTATGCTCATCTAGAATCATCTGGCAAATGAACATACCTAAGCCAGTTCCTTCACCAGGCTCCTTGGTAGTAAAGAAAGGATCCAATATTTTCTTTAGCACAGCCTCACTCATTCCCATGCCCGAATCCGTGATGGATATACTCAATCCATTGGGACCATCACAAGTTGCAATTGTTATTTCCCCTTTTTCTTCAATGGCTTGTTCAGCATTATTGATGATGTTCGTAAAGACCTGATGGAGTTTACCCTCATTTCCTTTAATGTTGAATTTTTCCGCCGCAAAATCCTTTCTAATTGCGATATCCTTTGCTTTCAGTCGATTGCTCAACAGCGTCAAACTATTCTCCAGGATCTGATGTAGGTTACAGTCTTCATCCATTGCCTCACCAGCCCTGCTAAAGTGAGAAAGACCTGATACGATGGTCGAAGCTCTTCTCACCCCCTCTTCAACTGCAAAGAAATACTCAGAATAATCATGTCCTTTATGATCCTTTTCAAGCTGTTCTTTTAATGAAATAGCTCCGTGCTTAATAAAGTTTAGGGGATTGTTAATCTCATGACCAATTCCAGCGGACAAAATACCCAATGAAGCCATTTTTTCCGCTCTTATTAATTGTTGTTGCGTAGACTGTATTTTCTTGTACCCCTCTTCTAGCTCTTCGTTTTTAATTTGAAGTTCCTTAGTTCGCTCTTCTACTTCCTTCTCCAAGTCTTTATTGTAGGATTCTAACTTCTGTTGGTATCCTCTAATTTTTGTAATGTCTTCACCAAAAAAAGTCAAACCAACTACCTGATCTCCATCATAAACGGGATTGTAGGTAAATCGGAATGCTAAATCTCCTTCAGGGCCAGGGTGAGTAAACTCCTTTTTAACCTTTTCGCCGGCCAACGCTTTATCGAAAAAGCTTCTAAACACTTCTACATTTTCACGGTGTTTCATCTTAGCTAGTACATCCATTCCCTTGTGGAGTTTCATATCGTCAGTCGCTAACGCAGACTCGAAGAATGGCTTATTGTACTCAACGAGCTTCTTTTCTCGATCAAACAAACCAACAATGCTGGAAGTACTTTCAAAAATGGACTTGAGATTAGCCCGCTCAGTTCTAAGCTCCAAGATTGACCTAGCCAGATTTCTCTTCATGTACCCATACAGGAAAGCCGAGGCTACGGTCAGGAGAACATAGACAAGAAAGATATACTTAAACCTATTCAGAAACTCAAATACTATAAAGAGATTGTTCACCGAAACCACTAGTTGGTGATTTACAACATCGATAGATGTTGAGGCGCTAATGAATTCATAATCTGAATTTGGATCTTCACTATAAAAAAGGAATGATTCACCATCTCTTTGAAGAGTATCCACATTCTGATAGACGTTTGCAGATGAACCAAGGATGCTATCATAATCCTTACTATCTAATGGATAAACGAGTTGGAGAGTACCAAAATCCTTATTGATCAGGCTTACTTGATAGTGAGGATCGAAACCAAAGCGATCTAGCTCGCTAACCATTGTCTTATAATCAATTGCTGAGGTATTGACAGCCACAATTTCATTTTCACTATTAAGTATTGGTACTCTTATGGGCAATATCCAATCGCCCACATTATCAAAAAAGTAGCTTTCTCCGAGAGTAATACCCTTTCTATCAAGTGACAAATCAAAAGACCTCTTAGTGTTCTCAGAGTCGGACAAGTTGGGGAGGGAGTCATTTACTGCGTTTCCTGTGAAGGTCAGAACTTTGCCCGATGTGTCGGCAAAACCAAAGGCCAACAGTTCATCTTCATATACCTCTAAAGCTTTATTGGCATAATCCAATCGTTCTTGTGGATCGGCGATTTCCACCATTCTATTGCCCACACTCAATAGGCTTAGCTCCCACTGATTGAAACTCAATTCATAGTAACTCTTTATTACCTTGGCTGTATACAAAAGATCATTGACTCGATCTCTTTTGGAATCATTGTAGACATAGATGAATGCCGCTATCACTGACACAGTCAGACTAACGATTAATAGAATGAAGATTCTTTTGAGTGACCGTATTTCTGAAATGGACTTCAAAAACTTTTCTTTGGGAAAAGATAATTCAAAAATCGGCTGATAAAGACCCGAAGAAGAATAAACTAGAAATTAAAGACCACAAACTGTAATCAGACCTGCAGCGTTTGCCTGCACCATCTGATTGAATTGCGGAAATGTGGAGAGTAGCCCACGGAGAATGAGGATCGAACCAGACACAATTGCGATCACCGGAATCGCTTTTGGGATCAATTGCTTATAGCGGGAAAGGACTTTACCACCTGTAAATGATAATGCAACTAGTGCGGGGAGTGTACCTAACCCAAATAGTACCATGAAAACAGCACCTTGAAAAACATCAGCGTAAGCTACCGCTCCAGCAGCAGCAACATAAGTAAGTCCGCAAGGGAAAAAGCCATTTGCAATGCCGCTGAGAAACCACCTTCTCTTTAGTGACAGATTATTCGACAAGAAAGATCTAAGGACTTGATAAAATTTTGACTGATAGTAAAATCGCTCAATGCGGTGGCGAAGAGAAGGCACACCATATAGCGCTATTAAGGTAAAGCCCAAAATGAAAGCCATGATTCGTTGCATTTCAAAGAATGCAACAGTTGCTCCAATCAATCCAAGTGCAATACCGATTAAAATGTATGTAAGAATTCGACCTGAATGATACAAAAGAAAGCCTTGTTTAGACTGTGTAGGACCCATAAATGCAAGCATAACTGGTCCACACATCCCTACACAATGTAGACTACCAAATAGCCCAATAAGGAGGGCACCTATCATTGAATGTAAATTCTAGACTGTTGATAGAAATCTTGGTTTCCTTCCTTCCAAGAGATATTTATTCGATAAACTCCTGCAATCAACTCTGATCGATCAATTACCTGCTGATTATTCGTCAAATCAATATCAAATTCACGGTCAAACATCTTTTTTGATGGATGATAGAATTGAATACTGCCAACAGCGTCCGTTTCTGGGAAAGTAAGCTCGACATTGCCACCTACCTGCTTTACCATGACACTCTTGCCGGCCTCAGCAGTGTCTGAAAGCTTATTTAGTTTATTCTGATAATTGATCTCCTGCGCATAGTAATCTTCTGCCACTAGATCAAAGTCCTCTTGAAAGGCTCGAACTACCATATACCCGATAAATGCTGCGAAACAAGCAAATGCTACTACTATTCTATGTCCCCAATTCATAATCAAAATTGTTTTGTTGTTCTATACCTTAATTCGATGGCCCCAAGAATTTTGTATCAATGGTTTCGACCAGGTTATCTCCCGAGTACACCCCAATCGAGATCATCGTACTCATCTTTTCCATGAGATCCGGGTCTACAATTACAAAGAATGCACCTTCACCAATCCCTTGCTCCACTAAATCGATCTCACCTCCAACCATTTCGATTTCACCTTGGGGTTCCAAGAGTTCAAACCTTACATCCATAGGATCATTTGTCTTATTGACCATCTTGACCTGATAGAGATTTGTGATCATTCCATCTTCTCGTTCCTGATAGAGAATTCCGGGAGTTCGAAGTATCGTCGTTTCAAAATCTGATCTTATCAATAGCAGGGTAATCAAAACTCCTAGCAGCATAGACAGCACACCCGAATATGCTCTCATTCTAGTTGTAAATCGGAATGGTTTGTTCTCCGCAATATTCTCTTCAGAGGCATATCTAACCAATCCCCTTGGCTTCCCAATACGGTCCATTATGGAATCGCATGCATCAATGCAAGCGGTGCAGTTAACACACTCTAATTGAGTCCCGTTTCTAATATCTATGCCTGTAGGACAGACAAACACACATTGCTTACAGTCAATGCAATCACCTTTGCCGACAGCTTGTCTATCTTCATCCTTACGAAATTTTGCACGTTCTTCGCCACGCTGATAATCATACGCTACTACTACACTTTGCTTGTCCAGCAATACTCCTTGCAGTCTACCATATGGACAAATGGTCGTACAAACCTGCTCACTCATTTTGCTAAAAACTCCATAGAAAAGACCCGTAAAAACTACCATGGCGATAAACCCCGCAGTGTTTTCGGAGGGGCCACCCTCAGTGATCTCCCACAATTCATTCACACCTACCAGGTAGGCCATGAAGGTATGCATGATCAGCATG
>JABSPG010000121.1:4815-9875 GCA_013214445.1 Ekhidna sp.
ACAAACCTGCTCCCTCATCTTACTAAAAACGCCATAAAATAATCCTGTGAAGACTATCATCGCAATAAAACCTGCAGTATTCTCTGCCGGTCCGGCATTGATCATTTCCCAAAGCGATTCCACTCCCAGAAGGTAAGCCATGAACGTGTGCATAATGAGGACACTGACCATGACAAACAACATCTGCTTAGCCGTCTTTTTAAGGATTTTTTCTTTGTTCCATGGCTGTTTATCCAGCTTCTTCTGAGCCATGTAATCCCCCTCGATCCAATACTCTATCTTTCTAAAGACTCCTTCCATAAAGATGGTCTGCGGGCAGATCCAACCGCAAAAGATCCTTCCAAAAACAACAGTGAATAAGATTACAAAAACTATTGTTGTGAGCATTCCTATCACAAATAGGAAGAAGTCTTGAGGCCAAAACACCTGTCCGAAGATGATGAATTTTCGCTCGAAAATATTGAACAACAAGAATGGCTGCCCTCCAATTTTCACAAAAGGAGCAACAAATAAGAATAAGAGAAGACCGTAACTAACCCAAGATCTGTAATTGGTTAGCTTTCCTTTAGGCATTTTTGGGTATAGCCAAAGTCGTTTCCCTTCTTTGTCTACTGTAGATAAATGATCCCTAAAGGTCTCTTCGACACTTTCCTGCTCTAGATATATTTCCTTAACATCAGATGCCATTCTTGTCGCTTTTCGTCATTGTAGCTTACTTCCTCTTAGCAGCACTCTCCCTCTTCTAGGGCAGCTTCATCGTCAACATATTCTGGATTAGAGGCTGGATCAGTTTCACTTTCCGAGTCTCCTACCTCTTCCACTTCTCTCTCGAAAATCTCTCCCTGTGGCTCCTTTGGATTAGCTGCTGCGCTACCTTCCATCATGTAGATGTAGCTGGCTACCTGCTGCATCTTCTTTGGAGATAGCTGGGTTTCCCAGGCAATCATTCCCTTAGAGGGCACACCATATTTGATAGTCTTGAATATAGAAGGCATATCGCCACCATGAAGCCAATACTTATCTGTGAAATTAGGGCCTACACCCCCTCCTCCATCCGCAGCATGACATACGGCACAGTTTGCTTCAAATAGCGCTTTTCCTGCACTAATATCAGCTGACTCCATAGCCAATGTGACGTTGCTTTCATCAATTAAATTGTCCAAGGATGCCAAATAAGCTTGGACTTCCTCTCTAGCCTGTACCATCTCCGCCTGAAACTCGTCTTCCTGCCTAGGCATGTCAAGAAAGTAAAATCTGAAAAGATAGACAGCAGCAAAAGCAATGGTGAAGTAAAATCCATACAACCACCACGGTGGAAGTCTGTTGTCCAATTCCCTGATCCCATCATATTCATGGTCTGTTGCAACTTCAGCTTCTAGAGCTACTGGCACGGAATCATTGAACCTGTTCCAGAACCGTCTCCAGAAACTTACTCCTTCCTCTCCAGCTTTGACTGCTATCAATTCTTTCTCTTCTTCTACAATACCCATTTCAGCTCTCTTGAGTCGGAGAACCATCCTCAATGCCATCAAAAGCACATACATTGCTGAAACCGCCACAATGCTTATTACAACAGTCAATCCCAGCACAATTTCAATCTTATATTGAGCAAAGAAGCTCTGCTGCTCCGCTACTTCTTGACCAAACGAGAGGCTCGGTAAAGCAACGATTAGTGTAATCAGTAAATACTTAAGCTTGTTCATGATCAGTATCTTTTGAGTCTAAAGGAATATTTGAAATGTCATTGAATAGCTTCTTATCTACTTTAAGCACATACACTGTAAGTGCAATGAAAAAGACAAAGAAGATGACGAAGGAGATGACGGGATAGACTTCTATCCCGGCGATGCTCTCCATATGATGTTTTATAAATTTTAGCATAGTAGTAATGTTTATTTGCCTTCAGCAACTCCTTCTACATTCTTAATATCTGTCCCTAGTCGCTGCAGGTAGGCAATGAGAGCTACAATCTCTGCATCGCTACTTGTTTTGATACCCTCCATCTCCAGGCCTTTAGCAATCAATGCCGCTTGAACTTCTGCGTCTGTAACTGCCTCTACATCAAAACCTTCAGGATATGGCACTCCAAGTGTCTGCATGGCTCGAATTTTAGCAGGGGTTCTTTCTTTGTCCCATGACTGCTCAAATAACCATGGGTATGGAGGCATAATAGACCCTGGTGACATGCTGGTTGGATCTAGCATGTGATAAAAATGCCAGCTATCCGGATACTTCTTACCGACCCTATGCAAATCTGGGCCTGTTCGTTTCGAACCCCACTGGAATGGATGATCATAAACAAACTCACCTGCTTTTGAATACTCCAGGTCTGCCGGATCGTATCGCATTACTTCAGATCTAAATGGTCTGATCATCTGTGAGTGACAGGTGTAGCAACCTTCTCTTACGTATATATCCCTACCATTAAGCTCCAAAGGTGTATATGGTTTCACAGTGGAAATTGTAGGCACATTGCTTTGTACAAGGAATGTAGGAATAATTTCAATTGCACCTCCGATAGCCACTAAAATCAAACTCCAGACAAGCATACGCATAGGTTTCCACTCAAAAATTCTTCTATGCCAGTGCTCGCTTACTGGTGGTGTATAGTCTTTAACAAGTGGTGCTGCTTGCGCCTCAGTTGATGGACGGAATACTCCTGACTTAGCAGTCTTCACTAGGTTGTAAACCATCACAAATACACCACTCAAGTAAAGGAATCCACCAAATGCACGAAGCGCATACATAGGGATAATCTGGGTAACCGTCTCCAAGAAGTTACTGTAAACCAAAGTACCATCAGGATTGAACTGCTTCCACATTAAGCTTTGAGTAAATCCAGCCCAGTACATTGGAATTGCATAGAATAGAATACCTAACGTACCAATCCAGAAATGCGTATTTGCTAGCTTTTGAGAGTGTAGCTTCGTTCCGTACAACTTAGGAATGAGATAGTAAAGCATGGCGAAAGTCAAGAAGCCATTCCAACCCAGTCCTCCAATGTGTACGTGTCCTACGACCCAATCCGTAAAGTGGGCAATGGCATTAACACTTTTGAGTGACATCATAGGTCCTTCAAATGTGGACATTCCATAGCAAGTGATCGCCACAACCATGAACTTCAAGATCGCATCTTCTCTTACTTTATCCCACGCTCCACGCAGAGTCAGTAGGCCATTAAGCATACCTCCCCATGACGGAGCAATAAGCATAACAGAGAAAACTACGCCAAGAGACTGAGCCCAATCAGGTAGAGAGTTGTAGAGTAGGTGGTGCGGACCAGCCCAGATGTAAATGAATATCAATGCCCAGAAGTGAATAATAGACAAACGATATGAATAGATAGGACGACCAGAAGCTTTCGGAATGAAATAGTACATCAAACCGAGATATGGCGTAGTTAAGAAAAATGCAACCGCGTTGTGGCCATACCACCATTGAACCAATGCATCCTGTACACCTGCATACCAAGAGTAGCTTTTCATAAAGTCAATTGGCAACTCAAAAGAGTTTACTATATGCAGCATGGCTACCGTAACAAACGTCGCGATGTAGAACCAAATAGCAACATATAAATGCCTTTCCCTCCTCTTGATTATGGTCATGAACATATTGACGCCAAAAACGACCCAAATGAGGGCAATTGCAATATCAATAGGCCATTCCAGCTCTGCATACTCCTTACCAGAAGTTAGACCCAAAGGCAAGGAAATGGCTGCAGCAAGTATGATTAACTGCCATCCCCAGAAATGAACCTTACTTAGCGCATCGCTAAACATTCTGGTTTTGCATAAGCGCTGCAACGAATAATATACACCGGCAAAAATTCCATTACCTACGAAAGCAAAAATCACTGCGTTCGTATGCAGTGGTCTTACACGTCCGAAGGTGGTGTATTGTAATCCAAAGTTTGCTTCCGGAAAAACGAACTGAATCGCTACCAAAAGACCCACGGTCATTCCCACTATTCCAAAAATCGTCGCTGCGATCAGGAAATTGCGAACCGTGGTGTTGTCGTAGTGAAAGGTCTCAAGACCTACTTTTTGATTGTTTTCTGACATTGGTCACTAGGTTTAGTACTGATTTGTTTGGGGGAGCTGTTGCTCGCATCCTCCTCAAAGAGGATACGGACTGATGGTGTGTAGTCATCCTCAAACTGTCCATTTCGAGACGCCCAGAGGAATGCTCCGAGAAAACTTCCTGCCAGTAGTAGGCTGCACGCTATTAGGATAAAAATCACACTCATAATCCGACAACAAGATTAGCCGTCGATCGTAGTGTGCATCATGAGTGGTGTTAGTTTTAAATATGATTTTTATCAGCATATCCTTGAATCTTGAATAATAATTTCGCCCAGAAACAAGAACAAGGAGATACTATGATTACGTGGAGTGAAAAGTTCGAAATAGGCATTGAAGAGATCGATGAGCAACATCAATCTCTTTTCAATTATATCAATGATTTGGAAGAGTGCATACAGGACGGTGAGTATGAAGGCAACAGAATTCAGATCATATTTAACTTCTTTCAGCTCTTTTGTGCAACGCATTTCAGTCTTGAAGAGACCTGCATGATCAAAGATGTTTGTCCAGTATATGAACAGAATAAGAAGGCTCATGCCAACTTTCTTGCCTACTATAAAAAGTTTAGAGTAACCTACAAAACAGCTATTAATAAGCTAGCTCTATTAGAAGAATTTCATGGTATTCTAATTAAATGGCTAGCAAATCATATCATGAAAATTGATATGCAAATGAAGAAGAAAGTAGCGTAAGTAAAGATGTTCTTGTAGTACAAGAATACGGTAAATTCTTGTCGATGACTCTCTTGCTCCTATAATTGAATGTCCCAAAAATGATCCTCGGTCATTATTTTTGAAGAATGGAGGATTTTGCAGCAGCATTGAATTACGCCATACCAGGCTTTATATCCCTTATTCTTATAGAAATAGCTTACGGTTGGTGGACGGGAGATATCAAGGCCAACTCGATGGATACTATTTCGAGCTTAAGCTCAGGAGTAACCAACATCACCAAAAGTATCATGGGACTAGGTGTTGC
>JABSPG010000122.1 GCA_013214445.1 Ekhidna sp.
TACAGCTACCGAGCATGCCATTGAAAATACTGTCTCAGTTTTTAACATAGAGAGTGACGACATAAAAGGTAAAATAATAGGTCGAGAAGGAAGAAATATACGAGCATTGGAAGCTGCTACAGGAGTTGAAATTATTGTTGATGATACCCCAGAGGCCATTATTATTTCTGGATTTGATCCAGTGAGGAGAGAAATTGCCAGACTAGCCCTTCACCGCCTGGTACAGGATGGTAGAATACACCCAGCACGAATTGAAGAAATTGTCAATAAAACTTCTAAGAATATCAATGATGAAATCGTAGAGATAGGGGAGCGAACAGTAATCGACTTAGGAATCCATGGCCTCCACCCAGAATTAATTAAGATGGTTGGTCGCATGCGCTTTAGATCATCTTATGGTCAAAACCTACTTCAGCACTCGAGAGAAGTGGCAAATCTCTGTGCGACTTTAGCTTCTGAATTAGGACTAAATCCTAAACTAGCTAAAAGAGCTGGCCTACTACATGATATTGGGAAAGTATGGCCTGAAGAACCTGAAAAGCCACATGCAATCATTGGTATGGAGCTTGCTAAGAAGTACAAAGAGAATGGAGAAGTTTGCAATGCTATTGGTGCCCACCATGATGAAGTAGAAATGACTTCCATGATATCTCCGATTGTTCAGGCCTGCGATGGAATATCTGGTTCTAGACCAGGTGCTAGACGGGAAATCATGGAACAATACCTTAAAAGGCTGAAAGATTTAGAAGGTACCGCTCTGAGCTTTGATGGGGTAAATAAATGCTATGCCATTCAAGCAGGACGAGAATTAAGAGTACTGGTTGATGCAGAAAATGTTGATGACAAGCAGGCTAGCGATCTTTCATTTAACATATCGCAAAAAATAGAGAAGGACATGCAGTACCCTGGCCAAATAAAGGTCACTGTGATCAGGGAAACAAGAGCCGTTGCGTATGCAAAATAGAATCAATAAGAACCAAAACTGAAGAACATGAAAAATTTGCTACTCACCTTAGCCGCAACCTCCCTCCTAGCGATAACATCTTGCTCGGATGCTGCGGAAGAAATAACTCGAGATGTCTTTGATATCGGACTAGAAGGAACCATCAACTATGATGGACAATCTTACGGAATAAGAAATGGTGTCTTTTCTCAGCAAAATCGAGATGGTAATGCCGAAGCTCAGTTCTTTCTTGCCGATGGTAGTATAGCCTCAACGACATCTGGAGTTTCGCCCGGTGACAGTCAAATAATTATTAGCATGACCGCATTCTCAAAAGGTTCGCAAGTGATTGATGACGGTGATTATGCAACCAGCACAATAGACCCAGATAAATATTGCTTTGTTACGGTAACCACTATAGGGGAATCACGTGTAAACAAGCAGTCTTTTACGGGTGGAACCGTTAGCATTTCAGGCTCTAACGACACTTATGCGGTCACATTTGATGTGCCTTTTGGACAGGGCATAACTCTAACTGGAAGTGTTTCTGGCACGTACGTTGACCCAACATCGGAGTTATAGCCAATTACGTTTTTCCAAATCCTCAAACGCATTACATGGATATTTAAGAAAAAGAAGCCATTAAACCAGAGGTGAAAAACCTGAACATGAAATCAAATACTTGGCTTATTATCCAAGTATTTCTATTGGCACTATCATCATCTTGGTCCTCCTATTGATTATCATTACGTAGATATTTTATTCTAAACTTTAATTTTTAAACAATGAAAAAACAAATTAAGAATCTAGCCTTAGGTCTTGTCTTCATGATGTCACTTTCTTCATGCTATACCTATACCACTGTTGTTGGCAATGGAGCTCAAGGAAACAAGAAAGTATCCGCATGGAATCACTATCTGATTGGGGGTTTAGCTCCGGTGGGGGTTTCAGACCCTGCAGAGCTTGCTGGAGATGCTACAGACTATGATGTTACTACTCAAATCTCTTTTGTCAATGGTCTTGTAAACGCCATCACATTTGGCATTTATTCTCCGTCAACGACTACCGTAACCAAATAATGATACTAGTTTACAGGCTGCTTTTTTTTGCTTCGCTTGGCACCTCTTTATTCTTTTTGGTCCAAGCAGTAAGGATAGCAGCCTCGTATTTTTCTAAACTCAATGAATATGGTTTTGGCTTCCTGACTGGAAAAATCATACTCTTTCTAATTTTTGGTTTCTTAACGTACCTGTTCAAAAGAAGATCAAAAATCAAAAGCGAAGCATAATCCAAAATTCTTTTATTTTAGCAATATGTTTTTAAGCTGGTACGATAAGAAGAAAAAATCTGCTAAGAAATCTAAACGATTTCTCTAGGGCCGGATATTGCAAAAACTATAAAAGAAATTTTGAAAAACCGGAGTTAAATGCTTCGGTTTTTTTTGTTAAAAACAATTGATAAAAATGAAAAATGCAAGCTTGATCAAAGCAGTGGAAAACCACGGATCACCCCTTTATGTGTACGATGCTAACCAGATGATGAAAAACTATCAGGAGTTTACAAAAGCATTTAAAGTGGAGAACCTCAAAGTGCATTATGCTTGCAAAGCTCTCAATAATCAATCTGTGCTTAAGCTTTTTAGGTCACTTGGAGCAGGTCTAGACTGTGTTTCTGTAGAGGAGGTGCATCTAGGTATCCATGCAGGGTACTCACCAGAGGACATCCTATTTACTCCCAATAATATATCAACAGAAGAATATGAGGAGGCTATCGCATTGGGTGTCAAGATCAACGTGGATAACCTATATGCTTTGGAATACTTCGGGATAAATCACCCTGAGATTCCCATCTATATCAGAATCAATCCACATCTAATGGCAGGTGGCAACCAAAACATCTCCGTTGGACACATAGATTCAAAATTTGGTATCTCCATCCATCAAGTGCCTAACATCGAACGCATTGTCAAGAAATTGAATATCAATGTGATGGGTGTACACGTTCACACAGGATCTGACATCTTAGATGCTGATATTTTCATAAAAGCCGCTGAGCTTGTTTTTAGTGTAGTAGAGAAATTTGAAACTGTTACTCATATTGATTTTGGCAGTGGATTTAAGGTAGCTTATAAACCAGACGACCTTCATACCGATATTTCCAGTTTTGGGAAAAAATTCAGCAAAGCCTTCAATGATTTCTGTGCCAGACAGGGAAAGAATTATACTCTTGAGTTTGAACCCGGAAAATATATGGTAAGCAATGCTGGTTATTTTGTAGCAAAATCAAATTTGATTAAGCAGACCACTTCTTGCACCTTCGTGGGACTCAATACTGGTTTCAATCACCTGATTCGTCCCATGTTTTACAACGCCTATCACCACATCGAGAACCTTTCTAATCCCGAAGGAGAAAAAAAGGTCTACAATGTTGTGGGATATGTTTGCGAAACAGACTCATTTGCTTCTGATCGGATTATCCCCGAAGTGCGAAAAGGTGATCTATTGGTTTTTAAAAATGCTGGTGCCTACTGTTCCACGATGGCTTCCAACTATAACTCTAGACCCAGACCCGCAGAAGTCCTGATTTTAGATGGTAAAGAACATCTAATAAGACGAAGAGAAACGGTAGAAGATTTGCTCACTACTCAGGTTGAATCAGATCTATTTGAGTCATGATAATCAGAGCAGCTTCAATAGCGGACCTAAATGAATTGACCCGCCTATTTGACGGGTACAGGGTATGGTATCAAATGAATTCGGATTTAGAAGGTGCCCATGAATTTCTAACTGAAAGGTTAGAAAAGCAAGACTCCAAAATATATGTCTGTGATGATGGTAAAAACTTAGCAGGGTTTACGCAACTATACCCTCTTTTTTCTTCTACAAGAATGAAAAGATACTGGTTATTAAATGACCTTTTTGTTGATGACAATTATCGTGGTAAAGGTTTATCTGTACAATTGATAGATCAAGCCAAGGATCTCGTCAAAACCTCAGGTGCCTGTGGCATGTTTTTAGAAACACAGAAAACAAATTTAATTGGCAATAAGCTATATCCTAGAGCTGGCTTTAAGCTAAATGAGACCACCAACTTCTACGAATGGACAAGTGAATAACTAGCCGTTTTCAAACTCGTGCTTAAGTAGCCACTGTTTTCGCTGAATACCTCCACCATAGCCAACGATGCTTCCATCTGAACCAATGATGCGGTGGCAAGGGATAATAATTGAAATTCTATTTTCTCCATTAGCTCTTGCTACTGCTCTTACTGCTTTGACATCCCCTACGATATCTGCTTGCTGTTTATACGATCTTGTAACACCATAGGGAATTTTGTTTAGCGCATCCCAAACTCTCTGCTGAAATTCCGTACCCGGTACAACCAAAGGAATATCAAATATCTTTCGCTTTCCACCAAAGTATTCATCCAACTGTTCCGCAACTCTGTCAATCATTGGGTGCTTTCCCGTAACCATTTCCGTTTTCATCCGCTTCTTAAGCACTGTGAGTTGAGTTTCCAACATTTTCCGATCTGTAAATTCGAGCAGACAAAGCCCCTCGTTGGTGACTCCAATCATCATTGGACCTAGAGGGGTTGGGATTCTATTTATTGTTACTACCTGTCCTTCCATACCTGGAGAAAATCCTGTCAAGTTCTTAAATGTTTCAGAGAATCCACTAAGCGATTCATACCCCTGCTCAAAAGCAGATCGGGTTACTGTCTGTCCTTCCTTTATCTTCAGAAAAGCACCATTAATTCGACTCATCCTTAGATAGGCTTGAAAAGTCAGTCCATGCGTCTTCTTGAAATACCTCCTTACTCTGCTAGGTGAGAAGCCCAGCTCCTGCAAGGCATAATCCTTCCACTTTCTATCAGGATTTTCTTCCACTTTCTTCAAGAGTGGCACCAACCAATCTGGGGCTTCTTGGAAACTCTTCATCGGTCGGCAAACTTTGCATGCCCTATAACCGTTCGCTAGGGCCTCTTTAGTGGAATCAAAAAATTCAACATTTTCAAACTTTGGCTTCCTTGCGGTACACGTGGGACGACAAAAAATTCCTGTTGTTCGTACACCTACGATAAAAACACCCTCATATTGAGAGTCCTTATCTAATAGCGCTTGATACAATTCCTCTGCTGATGGTAAGTCTGTCATACTTCAAAAGTAGAACGCTACCCTGCATCGAACCAACCGAAAAATGAACAAGCATTTTTTGAGACATCAAGTACTATCCCAAAAGAAATCCCTTCAAAAGCTACTCCGCTGGAAAGAAGAACTTCAGCATATCATCTTGAGTCGCCCTCCATAAACCCCAGCTGTGCCCTTCTGGCAACTCCTTCCAATAGACTTCATAATTTTCTTCAACTAGATAATCTTTAACTCTTCGCATATTTGGCGGTAGAGAAGCTCCCTCATAGGTCCCCCAAATGGTTGCTACTTTGATCTCCTTCTTTACTCCATCCATCACGATTGAGTTAGTGCTAAAATTGTTTGGCTGAAAGGCGCCAGAATGAATCCCACAATTGCCAAATATCTCTGGATTTTGGAAAGCGATAATTGCTGAAATATTGCCACCATAAGAATCTCCAATAACAGCCCTCTTTTCCTTTGTAGGCATGGTAGAGTAGTTTGAATCTAGGTATGGCACGAGTTCACTCACAAAAAAACTTGTGTATTTGAAGCGGTCTCCGAACGCATATTCCACATTTCGATCATTCGGAACCACGAAAACTCCAATCAAAGGTTGAATCTCTCCTGCATCAATCAAGTTATCCATCACTGTTGCAGATTGAGCAAGACTTAGGTAGTCAAGTCCGTCTTGGAAGTATGCGACAGGGTACTGATTTTCAGCACTATATCCATGCGGCAAATAGACATAGACTCGATAGCTTTTTCCAGTAAAAGAGCTGGGAATATCGAAATTCTCGACTGTCCCTTTTTGTACCTCTGCATTCTCAACGACTTCCCAAGGCTGCTCATACTGTGGCATGGCTAACTCAGAGTTTGGTCCAAACCCACCACCAATACGGTTAGGATTTCTTGGATCTAGTATCCAACTAGATCCATTAATTACCAACTTGTAGTCCAATCTAGCATTGTCTTCGAAAGATTCTTCTCTATACCACAAATCTGAATCTTTCAGTTTTTCAAATCCTCTACCTCTTGGATCCCAACCTGTGAAATCTCCCGCTACAGAAACACTATTGGCATCACCTTGATAGAGAAAATACACTGTAGAACCATTTTCAATCAATGGAAAGTCTAGCGAATCCACAAAACCTGATATCAATTCAAGCTGCTCTAATGAATCAGCATCAGCAACTGCCTCTATGAGTGCTGCAAAGGAGTCAATATTTTCTCCTTGGACAACTGGTGGTTCCTGATCACTTTGGCAATTGTTAAAAAATGCAAGTATTGTGATCGATATAATTAGTCTATTCGGGAGTCTTCTCATCTGGCCACTCTTCTTTAAATCCTTTCCAAAATGTTTTTACGGTAGCTTTCATGTCCTTATGCAAAGCAAGAATACCTATTAGGTTTGGTATGGTCATCACGGCAATAGTGATTGCTGACAAAGTCCAAATGATGGTGGTATCTGTAAATGCTGCAAAAAAGAACGCGACCACATACACTACACGGTAATACACCACTGACTTACTTCCCCAAATAAAAGTCATGGCTCTATCACCATAGTATGACCATGAAATGGCTGTACTGAAGGCAAAAAGAAGCAATCCGAATACGACAATGTATTTTCCAAAATCTCCAAAAAAGCCTTTTGTGAAAGCTATGGTGGTGAGTGGTGCACTATGCACTAGCGATTTTCCTGAATAACTATGTTCACCCACCGGCTTCCCTGTATTTATCTCAATAGTTCCCGTGAAATTGCTACCATCCTGCTGAATCAAGACATCTTCTGCCTCAGACCTGGCATGGATAAAAACAATATCTGATTGAATTACTCCATCCTTCACCTGCATATCCCCTGAGTACAATTTGGCAGTTGACTTGCTCTCTATGTGGTCTACAACCTCCAAACGACCTTCTCGCGAATCAAAATCGACTGTGCTATCAAGTATATAGATGTCTGTGTAGTCAAAATTATTCTGGTGCTTTTGATTCCACACCCCAGAGGAAAGTAATACAAGACCGGTAATGGTGCAGATGACAATTGTATCAATGAATGGTTCCAATATAGCAACCATACCTTCCGAGACGGGTTCGTGCCCTTTTGCTGAGGCGTGAGCGATTGGTGCCGAACCTTGACCTGCTTCATTTGAGAATAGTCCTCTTCCAACTCCTTTGTTGAAAGCTAAGGAAATAGTCCCTCCTAGAAACCCACCTGTAGCGGCTGATCCACTAAAAATCTCTGCAAAAATTGAAACGAACGAAGGGACGATATTACCCAAATTGCTAAATATCACAGCAAAAGCCCCAATAAAATAAAGAATAGCCATCGTCGGTACCAGTTTCTCCGTAACAGCAGCTATTCTCTGAATTCCTCCAATAATCACAAACCCAAGCATAATCGCCAGTACTCCTCCGACCAACATCTGATTCAAGCCAAAAACTGAATTCATTGAGGCCGCAATGCTGTTAATCTGAGGTAAACTTCCTGTCCCGAAAGAGGAAAGAACCGTAGCGATCGCAAAAATGACTCCAAGCCATTTCATATTGAGTTTGTTTTTCATGTAGTACATCGGACCTCCAGCCATTGTGCCATCAGCTGCCTTTTCTCTGTACTTATGAGAGAGAGTTACCTCCACAAACTTGGTGCACATTCCAACAGCAGCAGTCATCAACATCCAGAAAAGAGCGGCAGGGCCACCAATATGCACAGCAAGGGCAACTCCGGCGATGTTCCCTGTACCAACGGTTCCTGAAAGGGCAGTGGTTAGCGCCTGAAAATGTGAAGTATCACCCTCGTCCCCTTTTTTATCAAATTTTCCTTTTACAACCTTGAATGCGAATTTGAAATATCTGATCTGAGGGAATCCAAGGTAAATGGTAAAGAATAAACCCGTACCCAAAAGCGCATAGGGGAACCACACGGAACTTCCAATGTAGCCATCAATCAGGGATAAAATCTCGTTAAGTTCTCTCATTAGATCAGATTTAGTTTTTTTGGAATCCGACAAAAATATAAGAACCTAGGCAACTACCTAGTTAACAAGTAAAAACTATCCATTGAATGGGAAAATGCCAATTGAGAAAATAGGCATGTTGATTACCTTACCTTAGCGAGAGCATCAAAACATTTTCAAAATGGAACAGGTAGAAGGAATAGCCTCTGGAGCAAATAAGTATTCCGAGCAACTCATAGACCTTGTGTGGGCATGGGGACCTAAGGTAGTAACCGCAATACTCACCCTAGTTGTTGGCCTATGGATTATTGGAATTATTGTTCGGACGTTTGGAAAGGCTATGCAAAAAAGAGAGGTGGACGCTTCGCTAGCTCCTTTCCTGAAATCATTAGTCGGAGCACTTCTAAAAGTTATGCTCTTCATTTCAGTCATCGGGATGGTTGGTATCGAAGCTACAAGTTTTGTAGCGGTCTTGGGGGCAGCCGGTTTGGCCGTCGGGCTTGCTCTGCAAGGAACTCTACAAAATTTTGCTGGTGGAGTTATTATCCTTTTACTAAAGCCATTTAAGGTAGGAGATTGGATTGATACCGGAAGCTATTCCGGTTCAGTATATCAGATCCAAATCTTTAATACTATCCTGAAGTCACCTGATAATAAAACGATCATCATTCCTAACGGAGGTTTGGCAAATTCTTCGCTAACCAATTATTCGACAGAGCCACGAAGGAGGGTTGATTTCACGTTCGGAGTAGGATATGGCGATAGCACTGATAAGACCAAAGCTACTCTAATGGAATTAATTGAGGCGGATGAGAGAATTCTAAAGGATCCCGCGCCATTTGTAGCTGTCTCCGCCCTTGCTGATAGTTCAGTAAATTTTGTCGTTCGAGTATGGGTCCAAGCGGCTGACTATTGGGGAGTGCATTTCGACATGAACGAAAACGTATACAACAAATTCAATGAGGCAGGCTTGAATATCCCATTCCCTCAAATGGATGTGCACCTGCATAACAAGAATTAATTCATCTACTAGAGGAAGATCAGAGGTGCCTAGGTCGCTAGGCACCTCATTTTTACGATTCTACTTTTTTTCAAAAGCCTTATTGAAGTACTCTTCAAATCTGTTGGTTATCGCCATCATAATATTGGAGTAGCCAGTAAAATCAAATTTCAAAGTTTCGGGTTTTTTCGGGTTTGGAGAATAAATAAGGGATGTAGGATTGACTCTTCCTCCAAAATACATTTGCCCAGGAAAATAGTTGAATTTACTTTCTTTCCCAGCAGCAAGTGGAACAGGGTTTTTTCCATACATGTGAAGGTTCACATTTTGAAGGTAGATACCCTTCTTATGTGCAAAAACTGTAGAATAGACCATCACTACCGCGTCAACACCTAGAGCTTCGGTAAGATCGTTGATTGAAGAAATTTCAACGCCAATTTTAGCCATCTGATAGTTTGCTGACATGTTCATCTTTCCTGCATTTCCACTTTTAAAAACACCAACTTGGTTGTAGTTGACAAATGGTTCTGCATCCACATTGACTATCTTGAAACCGTCCATAGTGGCATAGACGGAGTTTCCTTTAAACTTATCAACAAGTAAAGAGTTAACTATACTGTTGAATGCAGAGTGTTTTAAATCAAAACTCTGGTATGCATTCTTCTTCTCATCTGTATCTAAATACTCTTCGGGAAGCATCAATTGCATGCCCATCTCCTCAAACCTACTAATCAAAAGGTCTATTGATTCATTCCAAAACCCTTCTACTATTGGTCCAGCATTCCCAGAGG
>JABSPG010000123.1:0-7883 GCA_013214445.1 Ekhidna sp.
ACCAGGCTGTTGGGTTCGGTAAGAGCCGATGTTATGTCGCCCCGTACCAACGGATAATTAAAAATCTCTAGAAAATGATTGTCCGCTGCTAAGACTTTATTTTCAAATACTTCATCATCTCCTTTTCGAAAAACTAGTTGATCAAATTTGTAAGAGGTTGTATACTGTTCGATTTCAGGTACTTCTTTGACGAACATCCTTCCAGAAGGATGAAAAGACATAGCGTCACGGTTTATTATCGTCCCATCTACTATTTGATCGCTTGTTACTCTAAGTATTTGTTCATAGTCATCATGAAACCGATCATAGCTTCTTTCAAATCTGATAAAGGCATTGATGAGTAGAAATGCAGATAGTCCAAGAGCAAGTCCAAGAATGTTTACGAATGTAAAAAGCTGGTGCTTAAAGAGGTTCCTAAGGATGATTTTGAGGTAGTTCTTGATCATAAGCTTAGTGGCTATTTCATAAATGCTAGGATGGAAAGACGATTACAAGTCTTAAATCATAGTGGATCATCACAATACGTCAAATGAAATCTGCGGGTTGTGCAGGTTTGATTGGAAACAAAAAAAGCGTGAGCTAAGCCCACGCTTTGGTCATCCATGATGGATTGAATTTACTTTAACGAAGAGATCAAATCTTCATTTCTTTTGATGTATCCGAAATCACCGTTTGCCCAATTTTTAGCTTTCTCCATTGAATCTTCGGCAGTTGCGATGGCCTCTTTTTTCTTACCCATCTTCGCAAGAATTCTTGCTTTGGTGTGTACATGCCAGAATTGTCCTGAATTTTGACCTACTGCAAGGTACATATCCATCCACTTTAGCGCTTGTTCCAAGTCTTGTCCCGACTCTAGATAATAAACTGCAGCTGCCGTATAGTTTGATGGATTCACTTGGGTTTTTGCTGCGATATCAGCCATTACTGCTTCATGAAAATCCACGGTTACAGGAACTTTGAAAGAAGCATTTCCCCATGCAAAATGAATATTTGCTGAAGTGTTATCAGCGGAGATATCTGAAATCTGAAAAGTCATTCGTTCTACAGAGTTATCCAAAGACATGGCCTTTACTGTAGCCTTTGCTGCAACGTTCTCTTCTTTGTAGTTGCTCATGTTTCCACCGATCATTTCGGTGTGAAGCATAACTTGCCATTCGTCAGCTCCAGGAATGGATACAATTTGATATTCTCCTGCTTTTACGTCTTGGCCGGCAAACTTTACGTCAGTGCTGAAAGAGATAATAGTACCCCCGTTAGCACCGGTTCTCCATACTTTGCCATACTGCTCCAAGTATCCATCTCCAGTACCAAACAATTTTCTTCCTTTTACACCAGGTCTAAAATACTCGATTGAAATATCAGTTAATCCAACAGTAGAGCTTACAGAACCTGCAGGACTTGGTTGGGGTGTTGCTATCTGTGCTTGAGCGCTAAAAGTGATCAAAACACATAGGGCAATTAGATTTGTGATTCTTTTCATTTGTTTTTTAAGGTTTATGGATTTTGAAATTAATACATCCGTGTACGAAAAACTCCCAAGATCGTTTTATCAAAGAGATGATGTGGTGCAAGTGGCAAAAGATCTACTCGGGAAAGTACTGATTTCGAATTTTGATGGGATGATAACTGCGGGCAAAATAGTAGAGACAGAGGCATATTGTGGTAGGGGGGACAAAGCATGTCACGCTAATGGGAAAAAGACTCCAAGAACACAAGTCATGTACGGGGATGGAGGATATGCATACGTTTATTTATGCTATGGCATTCATCACTTATTCAATGTTGTGACAAATAGAGAGGGTCTGGCTGATGCTGTATTAATTCGAGCAATTGAACCACTTGATGGGCTGGATGCAATGAAGGAAAGAAGAAAATTTACTAAAGCAAAACTCACCTCAGGCCCTGGTACACTTACCCAAGCGATGGGGATAAACGTAAGGATGACTGGATATGACCTGCTTTCTGATGAACTGTGTGTTGCTAGTTCAACTAAAGGAGAAAAATTCAAGATTTTATCCGATGTTAGAATCGGAGTTGAATATGCAGAGGAAGATGCATTGCGTCCGTGGCGTTTTCTGATCGAAGGGAATAGTTTTGTTAGTAAAAAAGTAAAATAAAAAAGTCCGGCTAACCACACCGGACTCCTAATTCACTAAGTTTAGCTTTGTCACCAACTAACCAATAGAGAAACTTTACAATACAATAATATATAGGAATATTTATATTGTCAAAATTTTATCACAAAAAAAGTAAATTTTTTAATTGAAAAGTTCAATATCATACCTTCTCGTGTTGATTGGCTTTAACAGCTTTGCACAATTTGTATTTGATGCTCAAGGAGTGCCAGTTGATTCATTAAATACACACTACGGACAAAACTATCTGGTATTGGATCCACAGTCGGATCGTATAGCTTTTACGCAAGAACGTGGTGGATTATCTGATTCTTACCTTGACGCCCGTCAGTTTAATGGACAAGAAGTTTTGCTCTTTACCGACTGGCTTGATACTCCAGGGATGGTGAGTCCAATGGGTTTTCAGGGCGACTTCATCTACTTCAATGAGGTTGTCTTTGAGGTCGGAGTATACAGGGGTAAGGTTTATAAGACCCGTTCGGCCACATTTAAACCACAAGTGGTAGATATCCCTTTTTTCGAAAACAAATCCCCTTTGCAGAGTGGATGCCTTTCAAGAGATGGGAAGTATATGATCATCAGCATGGAATCGAATCATACGTACGGAGTGGAGGATTTGTATGTAGCAAAGAGGAATCTAGATGGAAGTTGGGGACGAGCAAAGAATCTGGGTTTGCAGTTAAATACAGAATTTCAGGAAGTGACTCCTTTTTTAGCAGAGGATAACAAAACCTTATTCTTTGCGACAAATAGGCCTGGTGGGGAAGGTAGCTTCGATTTATACTCTACGGTCAGACAAGATAATTCCTGGAGGAACTGGAGTGTCCCCGTAAACTTGGGACAGAAAATAAATACGCCAGGGGCAGAGACTTCTTTTACCTACAGAGATGGGGAGCAGTGTGCGTACTACGTCAGTTCGCAAGACAGTGATGGATATGGCGATATTATGAAGATCAAGTTCAAGGAGGATATTCCAGAGGAGGAACAAGAGCTAGAAGACGAATTAGTGCAAGATGATCCGGTGGTGCTGCTAGAGAAGTCTAAAGAAATTCAATTGAAAGTTGTTGACAGCAAAACAGCGTTCTCTTTACCTGCTGAGATGATCACTAAAGATGAATCATTCATTCGAGCAAATGGAGTCTTTACTATGGACTCTCTAACCTACGAAGAGGTGGAATTTAAATCAGCAGGATATCTGCCAAAAGTAGTAGCATTGGACAGTGCTTTGCGGGTTGGAGAAAATCTGATAGCACTGGAATCCATCGCCATTGGAAATGTGATTACTTTGGATAATGTTTTGTTCAAAAGAGGAACCTCAGAGCTAATTGCGGGTTCATCGAAAGAGCTTGATTTGGTTGTGGAGGTACTAAATGATAATCCGGGTATTAAGATCTTATTGAAGGGGCATACGGATAACACGGGAGACCCTGTTAAAAATGTGGAGTTATCCGAAGAACGAGTTCGTGCTGTCAAAGACTATATAATCAATCAAGGGGTGAATGCTTTCAGAGTGACAGGCAAGGGTTATGGAGGAAATGAGCCTATCGCCAGTAATGCCACTGAGGCGACAAGAAAATTAAATAGAAGGGTAGAGTTCGAAGTGATTGAGGAATAGTAGGGATTAACTACCACTTGCTCTCCAATTCTCCTTCTATCAAGAGGATCAGTGCTTCAATTTCCTTTTTGACTCCTTTCGAAATATTCAACGCATACTGATGTTCATACTTTGCTATGCTCATCCTGACTTCCAATTCAGGGTCATTAAGCCAAGCTGTCGTTGCTTTTTTGGGTTCTGGCAAGATTTTCTCTCTGATGGGGAAAGATTTATAATAACGAGTGGCTATCCATTCAAAATGGTGATAGAGCTGGTTTGCTGGGTAATCCGATTCATATTCCTTTAGGACTTGGTAATAAAAATCATATAGCCTTTGGGTGTTCACGCGAATACTATCGTTGGTGATTAGATCTACACCCTTACCCTTTAATGATTCGAATGCACTAGTCTGAGGAATGAAAAGATAATCCCTGAAAAGTCGGAAAAGCATCTCTCCAGTCTGATTTTTATAGGGTCCGTCCATTTTCTGAAGGGAGTCGGCAATGGCAATTGCATTTTCATGGGTACGTATGTTTGCTTCCAAATCAATGAGATCTAGTGAGAGATTCGATCGCAGTTCGACCAGTGATTTCCTTTCCGCTTCTTCGGTTTTGTTAGTTTCTCTCATACCGTTTAACTGATATGCGAGTACGATCCCGATAGTAATCACAATCACCTCTATTATTACATGTATTGGATCAATTCTTTTTGCTTTTGACATAGACTAAAATTAGTGAAAGCAGCATTCATTATATTGCCGCCTCAATACAATCTTCTATGCTAAACGACAAGAAAGTAATAAATGCCTGGTGTATGTATGACTGGGCAAATTCCGTTTACTCACTGACCATTACTTCTGCTATTTTCCCTATCTACTTTCAAAATGTTGCGGTGAATGCCAATGGTGGTGATCGAATCCAGGCGTTTGGTTTTGAGATTGTGAATTCGGTATTGTATTCATATGCACTTTCGTTCTCTTTTTTGCTTGTTGCTGTTGTTCTACCTATCCTTTCGGGTATTGCCGATTATGCAGGTAAGAAGAAATTCTTTCTTAAGCTGTTTATGTTCATTGGGTCATTTTCGTGTATTGGACTCTTTTTCTTTACTGGTGAAAACATAGAATGGGGTATCATGTGCTCCATTATGGCTAGTGTAGGCTATTCGGGTAGTTTGGTCTTTTACGATGCTTTTTTGAGTGAGATTGTAACGGAAGACAAACGCGATATTGTCAGTGCCAAAGGGTATGCTTACGGATACTTTGGAAGTGTATTGCTACTAGTAATCAATCTGGTAATGGTGCAAATGCCAGATCTATTTGGATTTGCAGACGCTGGAGTGGCTTCCAGGGCAGCTTTCCTAACGGTGGGTGTTTGGTGGATTGGATTTTCTCTTTATGCTATTTCAAAGCTGCCCGAAAACCCGCATGGAAGAAAACCGGAGGGGCACTATCTCACAAATGGTTATCGTGAACTTAGAAAAGTGTGGAATCAACTAAAGGAGCTCCCGGGGATGAGGAAATACCTCTTGGCTTTTTTCTTTTACAATATGGGAGTGCAGACCGTGATGTATTTGGCGGCAACCTTTGGGTCGAAGGAACTGAAGATGGAAGCTTCTAAGCTAATTATGACGGTCTTACTGATCCAATTTGTTGCGATAGCTGGTGCCTACTTATTCGCTTTCATTTCGAAGAAACAGGGGAATATCCGAGCACTGTCTATACAGATAATCATCTGGATCGGGTGCTGTCTTGGTGCTTATTTCGTGGACGCTGAGCCCGAGTTTTTTGCTTTGGCAGGCGTGGTGGGCTTAGTCATGGGAGGTATCCAATCGCTTTCGCGTGCCACCTTCTCTAAAATCATGCCTTCTAATACGGTCGACACGGCATCCTTCTTTAGCTTTTATGATGTGACTTACAATGTTTCCATTGTGCTAGGTACGTTCGTATATGGATATATAGAGCAGGTGACTGGAAGTATGAGGAATAGCACATTGGCACTTGCAACTTTCTTTGTAATAGGTATCATCTTCTTGTCTCAGGTAAAGTTGAAGCATGCACCAACTGAAACTGCCTGATTTTGACCATAGGGTAGAACAAGACAAAATCTTTTGTCTCATTAGGAAAAAGTGGGTCGCTCTTACACCGGAAGAATGGGTTCGCCAACATTTTTTGAATCTAATGATTGTTCATTTAGGGTATCCTAAGGGCTTGTTTAAACTGGAGCATACACTGCAGTATTTCAAAAATCAGAAGCGATCTGATATTACGGTCCTGGATAGAGTCGGAGAAGTGTACATGCTGGTGGAATGTAAATCAGCCGATGTGAAGCTTGGCAATGATGTAGTAGGACAACTAGCGACTTACAACAAAGTAATGGATGCTAAATTCCTTTCAATTACGAATGGTCTAGCAACTTACGTTTGGAAGAAAGGTGTTGAGAGCTATGAGCAGGTCAGTCAGTTTCCTAGCTATGAAGTATAGTTATAGATTATCTTGGTGTCATGGAACCATCAAAGAATAAGTTTACACAATCCAAAAAGACAAAAGCCAATATTGCCTTATTCCTCCTGAGTGCACTAATGATCTACCTCAAGGCCACATATATGTTGAAGGCAAGAATGTCAGGGCAGGAAATTTCTTCATTTGACTGGTTCATGCTTTTGGTTTGGATCGTATTACTCATTTACTTTCTGGTGATCATTGGAAAAGTTTTTCTGCGTTTGAAAAAGTCAAGTTCTGGATAGCTATACAGTTTTTTATTTTCTGTGCTGTTCATTACCAGAGTAAAAGGAAGATTCTCCTTATCTTTGATCATCTGCTGAGGCTTTGAAGACTTAAACCACCTAAGAGTGCAGAGCAGAAAAAGTCAGTGTAAGTGTTGATTACCTTGCATCAATTCTGTTTGCATGTGTCGAGTTTTAAAAAAATAGACGATTCACATGAAGAAGTTAATTGAGCGAATCCCACCATTCTTTAGAAATTTCTACTTTCTCTCTACCATATTCTTTTTGGTATGGTTATCATTCATAGATAGCAATGATTTATTCATGCAGGCGAGGCTTTCCAGCAAGAAAGCAGAACTCAAATCTACGAGAGCCTTTTACGAGGAACGTATTTTACAAGTCAAGAACGATCAAGCTGCTTTGAATAGTAATCCAGATTTACTAGAGAAAATGGCTCGTGAGAAATACCTGATGAAGAAACCGAACGAAGACTTGTTTATCGTCGTAAAAGAGGACTAATGAAAAGCCTACTAGCATCTACATTAATTTTCTTCTCTTGCAGCCTTTTGGCTCAGAATAAACTCTCAGACCGAATTTTCTTTGGTGGAGGAGGAGGTTTTAATACAAGCTCTGCGCAAACGAACATTAGCCTATCGCCTCAAGTCGGGTACAAAGTAACTGACAGGTACCTGGCGGGTATTGGAATCACCTATCAGTATGTAAAGGTTAAGCAGCCTTTCGATGCTACTTTGTCCAATTTTGGTTGGAGCTTATTCAATCAGTTTATTGTGACCGATCAGTTTTTTGCGCATGCTGAGTTCGAGCGACTCACTTTTGAATATCTTATTAGCGCTGAACAAACAGCGACACAGGGCTTCAACAGTCTCTTAATAGGTGCAGGGTACGCAGAGCCTTTCGGTGGTAGGGCTTCATTTAACGTTACTGCATTGTACAATGTGCTTTATGACGAGTCAGTAGACCCAAGGCCATATAATAGTCCTTGGGTGATAAGGGCTGGGGTTGGCATTGGAATGTTCTGATCAAGCCCAGCGCATTCGCTAGATCGTATTATAATAAAGTGTCATTCACTCCTCGATCCTTATTGATTTGATAATTTTTCGGAGAGTCTTTGTGCCCTTCTTGTAAGAAGAGTTGCTAACTACAGTGACTTCAAAGCGTTGACCCAGTTTGTAAAATCTGTAGAGCGTCGATTGCTTATTGTTTTTAATATTCCGTTGATAGGTAGCTTTTTCCCCACCAATTTTAAATGAGGCATCTCCATCAGGACTAAATTCATCACTGCTGGTCAGGCCAATGGTCATCTCGCCAGCCGGTGTTGGACTCTCAAAATAGGTGATTGAAAAAAAGAAATTGCTAGAGTCGGCAGCTGAAGGACTCGCTTTTACAGAGTATCCATCGTCAAAAACCTCCCA
>JABSPG010000123.1:7893-9774 GCA_013214445.1 Ekhidna sp.
TGGGTTTTTTGAAACTGAAAGTAAGATCTGGATCATTAAATGTGACTCGTTGCGCCAGAGTTACTAAACTCATGATAGTGAAAAAAACACTAATTATACTTCGCATATCTTTTCTTTACTATTTCAACGGACCTAACAGTTATTTCTTCTAGCACCTGCATATCTATGTCATGCAGTTTTTTGATATACAGACAACCCACGCTTCTTTTATGCTTACCGAGTTTCTCCAATAAATCACCCATTGTGTCAAAGCCACTGACGACATAAATGCTCAGATTGGCTTTCCTTAGAGAAAACCCTGCCAAAAACCATTCTCCTTCTCTTCCGCTTTCATATTTGTAGTGATAAGAGCCAAAGCCGATCATGGAATTACCCCAAAGCTTAGGCTCTTGTCCGGTCACTCGACTCATAAGATCTAAAAGTTGAATGGCATCCTGCCTTTTTTCCTCAGACGCTATCGCATTAATGAAGTTGGTGACGCTTTCTTGACCTCCCTGAGGTTTGGTTTTTTGTCGTGACATACTTGTGACGTCTTATGTTAACGGTACGCCAAGTTTGTTGCCAAGTTCTTGCAGATCATCAACTACAGGTTGAAGCAGGTCTATTCCGTTCTTAAGACGCTCTTCTGTTGTTTGTCTCTCAGGATCTCCAGGTATTAGTACCTTGTCTTCTTTATTTACCGTTTCAGAGGCTCTAAATCGCTCAATCCAGTTGTCCATGTGCTCCTTAAATTCTTCCCCGTCTCTGAATGCATCAATTCGCATTGCACCAAAAAAATGTCCGAGTCCTTCTCCGACAGGATTTGGAGCAGGATCAATAAAAGCCACAAAAGGAGGAACCCACGGCCCGTAGTTTGCACCGGAAAGCACGGCAGAAAGAATATCAACCACCGCACCTAGCGCATAGCCTTTGTGCGAACCATGTTCTCTATCCCCCCCAAGCGGTCGCATGGAACCGCCTTTCACCAATCCTTTTGCATCAGTTGTGATGTGACCTTCCTGATCTTGTAGCCACCCTTCAGGCGCATTCATCCCTTTTCGCTGAAGCACTTCTAACTTCCCGTTTGCTGCAGTTGTGGTGGCCATGTCAAGTACGAATGGCGGTTGATTTTTAGTTGGGATCGCAATGGAAATTGGATTGGTACCAAGCAGTCGTTCTTTAGAAAATGTTGGAGAGACCAATGGGCTGGCATTGGTGAGTGAAATGCCGATGCAATCACTTTCAAGTGCCATCATGGCATGATAACCAGCAATACCATAATGGTTTGAATTTTTTACCGAGACCCAGCCCGATCCTACGTTTTTTGCTTTTTCTATGGCTAGGTTCATCGCAGTTGGACCAACAACCAAACCAAGCCCCAGATCGCCATCCACTACCGCAGTAGATGGCGTCTCATGTACAGTTTTGATCTCAGGATTGGCATTCAACCGTCCTTTTTCGTGCAGTCGAATATAGCCGGAAAGCCTGGCTACTCCATGCGAATCCACTCCTCTGAGATCAGCACTAACCAGCACTTCTGCAGCTTGTAGTGCCTCTTTTTCTGGACATCCAATCTTAATGAAGACATCCTTGGCAAATCGCTTTAGTTCTTCCGATGAGAAAATCATGCCGCGAAATTAATTGATTGTAGATGAAAGACTAAGACTTCAATTGGTCCAACACGTTGAAGAGAATTCCTTCCTTCAGTGCGTATGCAGAAACTCTTATATTCTCTATATTCAGCTTTCTAATGATCTGATCAACCAATATGCATGCAACCACTATCATATCCACTCGCATGGCAATCATACCGGGCACTGCCAAACGCTCTGCACGAGTTTTTTGAATGAGTTTTTGCGATTTCAATTATATTGATTCACGATTCACTTTAACCTACCCTCC
>JABSPG010000124.1 GCA_013214445.1 Ekhidna sp.
AGTAAGTAAAGTAATAGCACAAGACATTCCTGGGTATTCTGGAAAATTTGAAGCAATTGATCGATTACTGTCCCCTCCAAATTCTTATCGAACTGCCTCTGGGGCTCCTGGAGAAGATTACTGGCAACAAAGAGCAGATTACAAAATCAAAGCATCCATAGATGAAGTCACAAACGAACTAGTTGGGGAGGAGACAATTACTTACTACAACAATTCACCTCATGATCTGAAATTTCTGTGGGTCAGCATTGAACAAAACGTAAATAAAAAAGGGAACGAAGACTTTGGAGACGTGATGGGTGGTGTCAAAGACTCCATCAACTCTTTGCAAATCCAGTATTTGCTTCGTCCAATAGACTTTCCAGCAGGCACAGAAGTACTCTCCATTACTGATAGTGATGGCAACTCTCTAGAGTACATTGTGAATAACACGCTTCTACGCATCAACTTGCCTGAAGCTTTGGCTTCTGGTGAACAGATGTCCTTCATTATAAAATGGAAGAACTACATCACTGACAGATCAAAGTTCCTTTTATCTAGAGAGGGTTATGAATATTTCCCTGAAGATGATAACAAAGTCTTTCTCCTAGGTCACTGGTTTCCCAGGATGGCGGTTTACAATGACACAGAGGGTTGGCAAAACAAACAGTTCCAAAGACTTGGGGAGTTCGCGTTAGAATTCGGAGATTATGAGGTAGAGCTCACTGTCCCCGCGAACCATGTAGTTGCTGGAACAGGAGCTTTAATTAACGAATCAGAAGTTCTCAACAAAACACAACTCGAACGAATGCAAAAAGCTCGGGAATCATTCGATGAACAGTTATTCATTGTCACACCTGAGGAGGCTTTTCAGAATGAAAAAACGAAATCAAGCAAAACCAAGACTTGGAAATTCAAGGCTGAAAATGTCCGAGATGTTGCTTTCGCAAGCTCTAGGAAATTCATATGGGATGCAATGGCAGTGAAACTATCTTCTAACACAGTAATGGCTATGTCCTTCTATCCAAAAGAAGGACTACCAGTGTGGACGGAGGAATCTACCAATGGGATAAAACAAGCCTTGGAAGTCTACTCTGAAGCAACTTTTGATTACCCATATCCTGTGGCCATATCTGTAAACACCTCTAACATTGGAATAGAATATCCAATGATTTCCTTTAATGGAGGTCGCCCGGTTAATGGAGAAATTAGCGAGCGAGCCAGACGAGGAATGACCAGTACTATAATTCACGAAGTAGGTCATAATTGGTTCCCGATGATCGTAAGCTCCGATGAACGCAAATGGATGTGGATGGATGAAGGCCTTAACACATTTCTACACCAAAGAACATTAGCTGAAAGATACCCGCAATGGTCCAGTACCACTCCAAAGGATATCATCCCATTCATGATGGGAGATCAGAATACCTTACGACCCATTATGACAAATTCCGACAATGATCTACTGTTCCAAATGGGTGCAAATTTTTACCAAAAACCAACAGTAGGATTGCAAATGCTGAGAGAAACAATAGTGGGAAAAGAGCTATTTGACATTGCTTTTAAAGAATACGCCAATAGATGGAAATACAAACATCCTAATCCTTCTGATTTTTTCAGAACACTTGAGGATGGTACAGCCACTGATTTAGATTGGTTCTTCAAGGGATGGTTTTTCACAACCGAAACGGTAGATATCGATCTTGCAAAGGTTAAATGGTATCAATTAAAAGAGGAACAATCAAATATTGAAAACAAACAGCAAAAAGGAAGTACCAGAAAAGTCTCAGGATCTGCCAATGCAAACGCTGATAGCAACGATTTCTCGAATGGACCACAACCCTTTACAATGACGTCTACTTCAGATGGTTCATATGGACAATTTCTTTCTCGCTTAAATGAAGTCCAGATCCGTGAAGAACTGAAAGGAAAAAACGTCTACGAACTAACTTTCGAAAATAAAGGAGGGCTTGTCATGCCTATTATTATCGAATGGACCTATTCAGATGGAACAAAAGAGGTTCAACAACTTCCCGCTGAGGTTTGGAGGCTTAACGAAGCTCAAGTAACAAAGACTTTCCTGAAAGACAAAGAAGTACTTTCTATTGCTATAGATCCAAATCAAGAACTTCCAGATGTCAATTTGAGCAACAATAACTTCCCTAGACCAGAACAAAAAGATAAATTTGAGGAGATGAAAAAGGGTAACTGACGGAGATCGAATCCTTACCTCACTTTTCGCTGGCAAATAGAAATTATTGGACGCTTCAAACCATCACCAGATATGAATGAAAATGGAGATATAATCCCAAGCATTAGATTTAATCCAACTACGGGATTAATAAGAATAGAAGGTAGATCTTTAATGCGCGATGTACAGGATTTTTATTTGCCCTTCATCGAGCAAATCAAGAGTACAACAGTTCCTACTTTCATTCTCGAACTCAAACTAGAACACTTTGATACTGGTACTATGAAATGCCTGTACCAGATGCTTGTTGCTTTGAAAGAAAAGCAAAGCATGGGTGCCATGATCATGGTGAGATGGTTCAGTGATCAAGGGGATGACGATCACAAAGAAATGGGCGAAGACTTATCAAGCAAGGCTGGGATAGGGTTTCAGTACGTGACAAACAAATAGTACTGGTAGTAAGTAATAGCATTACCAAAAAATGATATCGCTCTTCTTTGCTCTAAGAGAAAAAACAAAATAAACAAAAAGCCTGTAGAGAAATCTCTACAGGCTTTTATTATTAGCGGTGCGTTGAATCCAACGCACCAATTTTTGGTACTATTCTTCTAAACCCTTCAAGGATTTATACAAAATCTTCCTGGCATTGGACTTCCTCAGAGTCTGCTCAACATCAGAAACAATTCCCATTTTCACTTCAGAATCAATATTGAGAGCCATTGTAATACGATCTCTCTCTGCCTCTGAAAGTTTATCCTTCTCTTGGTTAACGAAAAGAGTAAGCTCATCTGGAACCATGAAAACATCATTAGTTTGAATTCTTGGCTCTGAACCATAAGTACCCACGTTCTTAGGCTCTCCAATATAGATGTGACTTACTAAAGACTTCTTTTGAATCTTAGAAAGCTGATCTGCTTTAGGCAGTATCTGTTTAACTAAGATTTCCTGTTCCCTCATCACAGTTGTCACCATGAAGAAGAAAAGAAGCATGAAAATAATATCTGGAAGTGCAGCGGTAGGAATATCCTGTGACGCACTTGATTTTTTCTTAAACTTCGACATAGCTCAAATTTATTTATCTGGTTCTGCAATAGAGATTGCCTTAGGAATTCCTGCTCTTGCTTGCTGATACATGCGTTTTTCCACGTCCTTGCTTTGATCAAGCTGCAAAAACTCTTGTGCACTAATACCTACTCGCTCGGCATAGATCTCATTGTATGCAGCTTGCACTGCATCCAATACATCTATGTATAGCTCATAGCTTGTACCTCTATTTGCTTTAAATGAAACAACTGCTTTGCCAGGATGATCAGAAGACTCACTACTCTGTTTCGCTCGGGACTTCATCTGAGATGGGAGACTATTGTAGGTGTCAACCCCATCTTGATTCGGATCTCCAAAATTTAGAACAAAGTCCTTAACTTCTTCTTTAAGCTCCGACATAGGCTTGTTGTACGGCTCGTTCTCTACCAGAAGTTGATCATTTGAGTTTGCCAAAATCTTAAAGATGTTTCGCTCCTGAAAAATAATTTCAGGCTGATCAGGTTCTGGTGGAGGAGGAAGCTGCATTAGTATTCCCTTGTCATTTGCAATCGTGGTTGTAACCAAGAAGAAAATGAGCAAGAGGAATGCTATATCAGCCATAGAGCCTGAACTCACTTCCGGAGTACCTCTCTCTTTATTCCTCGCCATTATTCAGCTGCTTTTTTGATTTCTGTGTATACGATACCACCCACCGCTCCAAGAGCTAGGATGTAAAAAGTGTAAATCCCAGCACCAACCATCTTCGCAGTAGTGCCTGATGCATCACCTTGAGGTGTACCATCTGCAATCAAATATGAGATTACAAATACAACTAAAAGTGCACCAACTCCAATACCCATTTTCTTCAATGAATCTGGATCTCCAAATGCCTTCACTAGTGGCATCCCTACTGCAGTAAGGACGCAGACACCAATGAGAATATATGATATAAATAATCCTACATCAACCATAATCTATCTTGTTTTCAGATTACTTAGAAAGATTGTGCTTCACTAAAAGATCTACTAATGAAATAGAAGCATCTTCCATGCTGTTTACGATAGAATCTACTTTAGATACTAGGTAGTTATAGAATAACTGAAGTATTACCGCTACAATCAAACCACCCACTGTAGTCAAAAGAGCTACTTTGATACCACTCGCCACAAGTGCAGGAGATACATCACCAGCCTCAGCAATAGCGTCGAAAGCTTCGATCATACCAGGCATTGGAGCAAGAGAAATGAAAAGAGAGATCCAAATCATACCTCTTTCTAGTTTACCCATCTCAACTGATCCGTAAGAGATAATTGACTTCTCAACCATTTCAACCCCTTCAGACATTCTTAGTAGGCCTTGCGTGAAAATTGAGGCAACTGGTCCTCTCGTATTTCTACAAACTTCTTTTGCAGCATCAGCTCCTCCTGAGCTTAACGCATCCTCAACGTCAGCTAACAATTTCTTTGTGTTTGTAGAAGCCATATTCAAATGGATAATTCTTTCAATGGCTATTGCTAATCCAAGAATCAAACAAACAAGAACAATTCCCATGAAAGTTGGACCACCATCGATAAATTGTTCTTTTACGATCTGATGAAATCCTGGGGAAGGAGCGTCAGCTTCTACTGGCTCTACAACCTCAATCACTTCTACAGGCTCTTCTACTACTTCTTCAGCCTGAACTGAGTCTACTGCTGCAGAGTCTACTGCCACAGAGTCTGTTGCTTCAGAGTCAGAAAACTCTTGAGCATTTGCGCTGAAGGTAAAAACACCTGCCAACATTAAGAGAGTCAATAACTTTTTCATAATTCAGTCTTGTAAGTTAAGTCTTCGGTTTAGTTTAAATATTTAAGTTTTAGTAAAATCCAAATTTGCATGTTCATTCCCACAAAAACCACACCACTCATCAAAATTCTGAGTTTCTAGGCTAGCCTCTGCAAAAACGCAGAGAGGAAGGGATTCGAACCCTCGATACCCTTTTGGGGTATACACACTTTCCAGGCGTGCGCCTTCGACCACTCGGCCACCTCTCTGTGGGCCATCACTTTTTGACAGGCTACAAATAAATCATGAAAAATACCTTTATGCAAGTTTTATTTTACATCTGCCTTCGATTGCAGACAATCTCATTCAATATCCATCTCACCCACGAGTGATCGTGTCAGTTTGTCTTTTATTTTTGAGTAATTCGCTTCCGAACCTAATAAAAACATAAGTTTTGTTACTGCTGCTTCTGTGGTGATATCACCTCCGCTTAAGACTCCAATATCATTCAGTTTTTTACTGGTCTCATATCTTCCTTGTTCTACTTCACCCCCAATGCACTGACTTACGTTTAAAATGATCTTCCCATCATTTATGGCTCTTTGTAAGCAAGAAATAAACCAATCGGACTTCATGGTATTGCCTGAACCATATGTCTCCAGAACTATCCCTTTCATCTTATCATCGCCCAATACAGATTTCACAATATGCTCAGTGATCCCCGGAAAAATCTTTAGAATAGTTACATCAGCATCGATCTTATTGTTGACTTTGAGTCTGGATTCTGTATTGTGAGGCCTTAATGCAGGATAGTTAAATTCGATTTCAATACCAGCCTCTGCTAGCACCGGATAGTTTTCTGATTCAAAAGCCGCAAAAGTACTGCTACGCAGTTTTTGTGATCTACAGCCCCTTAGCAGTCGGTAATTGAAGTATACACAGACTTCACTTACAATAGGAATCCCTTCGACATGAGCAGATGCGATTTCAAGCGCAGCTATCAAATTTTCCCTAGCATCTGACCGAATAGAACCTATGGGCATTTGAGCTCCAGTAAATATCACAGGCTTATTTAGACCATCCAACATGTAGCTAAGCATGGATGCAGAATAGGCCATTGTATCCGTTCCATGTAGAATCACAAAGGCGTCATATTGTGAATAATTCTCTTCAATGATATATGCCATATCCTTCCAATCCTGGATACCAACATTGGATGAATCGATGGGTTTTGGAAAGGAGATGACGGTAAGCTTGATGCCCAGTTGCTTCAACTCAGGCACCCTATCAACAACTTTACCGAAGTTGAACGGAGCAAGTGCACCTGAGGCATCTTGAATCATTCCAAAAGTTCCACCAGTGTAGATAATCAAAACTGATTGATCTCCTAAATCATTGATATTTACAATCTTGTATTTCAATTACTATGAATTGTTATTGGCAGAAAAAAGATCATTTGCATTGTCAGTGCTGAGCTTATCTAGTTCTGAACTTTCCATTCCCAAAAACTCAGATACTTTAACCAAAACTAAAGAGATGTAAGAAGGTTCATTTCGTTTGCCTCTATGTGGTGTGGGCGTTAGATAGGGACTGTCCGTTTCAAGTATAATCTTTGACCTATCCATAAATGGAACCACTTTATCCATCCCTCCATTCTTAAATGTACAAACTCCTCCAAGGCCAAGATAAAATCCAAGATCCGTGATTTGCTTTGCCTGTGATGCTGAACCAGTAAAGCAATGGAACACACCTCTTAACCCTCTTTCGGCATATTTCCGAACTAATTCAATTGTCTCATCAATGGATTCACGACAATGAATAACTACAGGTAGATTATGCAAAATGGCTAGTTCGCATTGTATTTCGAATGCATCTATCTGCTCTTCCCAGTAGGTTTTATCCCAATACAAATCCGTACCAATCTCACCAACGGCAAGAAACGATCTCTTGTCTAACCACTCCTTTACTACACGAAGTTCCTCTCGATAATCTTCTTTTACCGAACAAGGATGCAGTCCCATCATTGGAAAACAAACCTCACCGAATCTCTCTTCCGCAGCAAGCAGTGCCTCAATAGTACTGCTATCAATATTAGGCATGAATATTTTTTCAATACCATTCGCCAAAGCCCTATCGACCACTTGGTCTAGGTCTTCATTAAACTGGTCTAAGTAGATATGTGCGTGCGTATCAATCATTGCAAAGTTTCGAATTTTAACCCCCTATCTGAAAAACAATTAAGAACTTCAGGTAAAATTTGTTTCAAAATCGGAAAGGACTGTTGAGTATCATGGAAGACTAGAATGCTGCCAGGAGCTGCTACTTTGAGTTTACTAATGGATCTTATTGGATCGATTCTTCTATCAAAATCCCACGATAGGTGTGACCACATTATCACGTCTATACTATCTAAGGCTCTGAGTTGACTCCTAGAGATATGTCCATAGGGGGGTCTGATCATTTTGCTCTGTCCTCCAACTTCATCTATAAGTTTTCCACTCTTTGCCATATTCAACTTAAAGTCACTAACAGAAATCTTCCAACCATCTAAATGATGATAGCCATGATTGGCGATTAGATGTCTTTTACTTATCAGCTGTTTCGCAAGATCAAAATTTGATTCCAAACTAGTACCCAAACAAAAGAAAGTTGCTTTAGCCCCTACTCTGTCCAATTCTTCCAGAACCCATGGAGTCACTTCGGCATCAGGACCATCATCAAACGTTAAGTAAATTGTATCATTGGAAGGTTTCTGCCAAAACAGTGAAGGATAAAAAACCTTAACAATCCACGGGGTTTTGTAGAAGCGAATCATCTATTTTGGATCCTACATGACAACATGGTTATGTCATCATGAAAATTCCTTGAGCCTTTAAACAAATTGAGTGCTTCCAAAATTCTGTCATGAAGTTTTCCTAAATCCTCGCTATCATCTTCGACGAGAAGCTGTTGAAGCCTATCAAATTCAAATGCTTCATCTTCTTCGTTAAAAGTTTCTGTAAGGCCATCTGTATAGGTGAAAAGCACAAATTCATCGAGATTATCTACGTCCTTCGTTTCTATAAAAGGCAATGGATCGAACATCCCGAGCACTGTTGTTCCCTCATTTAACAGGAGAATGCCCTCCTCCCTTTTAAGGATGATTTCATTGTGGCCGCAATTTATATACTCCAAAGTCTTGCTTTTGAAGTCATAGATTCCCGCGAAGAACGTGATAAAATTCTCAGCATTTCCACTGACAAATGTGCTATGATTAAGCTCAGTGATGATCTGAGTTAGGTCTTTGGTTTGACGAACCAAGGCTCTAAGAGACGCCTGAAAGTTTGACATCAACAAAGCAGCAGGTACTCCTTTACCTGAAACATCTGCTATACACGCTAAAAATCTATTTTCATCAATTTGAATGTAATCATAGTAGTCTCCTCCAACATCATGATGTGGCAGATAGTATGCTTCGATTTGTAACCTCTCTACCTTAGGAAGTTCCTTTGGAAAAAGGAAATTCTGAACTTTTTTGGCGATTTCGAGCTCCCTCCTATAGGCTTCCTGCTCCATTTGCTGGCGTGCTAATCGTTTATTCTCAATGGCGACCAAAATGATATTTGTTAGTGCATTCAGAAATCGATTTTGTACTCCTATCTTATTTTCAGATTCAATAAAAACTACCGAGAGGAGACGATTCTTATGAAAGACAGGGAAAACAGAGTCAAATTCATCAAAACTAGTTTCTGTCAGACCCATGCGATTTGAGAGCGATTCATATTCGCTGGGAAGCAAAGTCCCCATAAGGTTACTCTTGGTGCCAAAATTGACCCGACAAACCCACTGATCGTTCTGAGAGGCATACAGAGCTAGTTTGTTGATTTTCAAGTCGGCCAATAGCGTGAACTTGTAAATCTTTAGTAGGTCGTCTTCAGGTAAATTGTTGTTTACTGCCTGAGTAACCTCCAACAAAGCATTCAGCTGTAAGTCCTTTATATCTATTGAAGTCTTTTTCACTAAGTGTTATGTCTCAGAAGACCTTTTTTCGATGCTAAATAAAAATATGTTTTGAAGCTGTCCTGAAAACTAGCCTCATCATAAGCAATTTCAATATCTATTGAAGAATAAACCTTAACCCAACCTTTCTGTATCAGCCTGATCAAATTTTCGCTTAAAATATCATCTGAATACTCTGTCTGCTCCTTCAGCTGAGAATAGGGCGTCACAAAATATAGTTCATCTATGATATCAAACTCTTGATTAGTCATTAGTACTTACGCCCTTTCCAAGTGTAAGAACCAAAGATAGAGTTGATCCCCATTAATAGAAATTGAAGGGGATAAATAATTTGAATTACCAACAGCGAACTAAAAGTACTTCGCCCACCCGTAAACCGGTCAATAGGGTAAACGTACATGAACTCTGAAGCAAACCTCACCAACAGTACGACCAAAAAAAAGACAATACTAAGCTTCTGTGCAAGAACCAATGCAAGAGCTAAATAGAATGAAGAGTAATCAATAAAGAAGAAGATATATAACAGTTTGGCCTTCCAATTCTTATTGTATTTCCATTTGCTTGTCCACCTTTTTCTTTGATTTAAGAAGGCTAGCATATTATCATGGGGTGCTGTTGTCACTATCGCTTCCTTTGATTTCAAAAATCGAGTAGTGTAAGGAAACTGTGTCATTATATTAAATAGAAGAAACTCATCATCTCCCGATGGAGTGAACAGATTATTTGAATAGCCACCCACCTTCTTGAATGCCTCTTTTTTAAATCCTAAATTAGCTCC
>JABSPG010000125.1 GCA_013214445.1 Ekhidna sp.
GGAAAATATAACTACTATAATAAAAGCAATTCAAACACTGAAACAACCCTCACTAGTGTTTTGTTTAATTTATGACTGCTTTTTTACTATGATTCAATTTGAGTAGTGTTATTAAATATATACTATACTGTTTTTCCTTGCATTATTCTGTTCTTTTTCAAGTATAGCCTTTGCTCAAAAGGAACAGAAAATTCAGATATGCATCTTAGGCACGCTTCACTTTAAGCAATTCCATGATAGTGAAAACGAACCGCAAAATTTTTTCTCGGATGCTCGTCAAAGAGAATTTGAAGAGGTAACGAAAAAACTATCTTCTTTTGCCCCAGATGCAATTTACGTAGAAAGGGAACCGCCTTTCCAAACAAAATTAGATAGTCTGTATGCCCTTCCCATTAAAGATACTGGTCTAAGCGAGGTGTTTCAGATAGGCTTCCGATTAGCAAAATATCTGGGTCAGACAAAAGTGATAGGTGTAAATTATTTTGAAAGTACCAGTCAAAGCCTATTATCTGCTGGTGAAAACATAGGAAGATATCAAGATGCACTTGCTGAATTTAGAAATACGGGGAGAGGAATAACCAAGGAATTTCTTCAGGGTGGCTTGTCTATTGCTGATTTCTTGATGGAACTGAATCGTCCAGATAAGGTTAAAATGTCTCACCGTTTGTTGTATAACACTCCTGCCTATGTAAAAGATGGTTCCTTTAACAGCTATAAGGACCTGGGACAAATTGATAATCAGTACATCGGAGCAGAATTTATCTCATTGTTCTATAAACGAAATCTGAAGATCTATTCAAATATCTTGAATGCTCAACTCAGCGATGAATCTACCAAAATCCTATTGATTGTGGGTCAGACGCATGTGGGGGTATTACAAGGGCTATTTCGGGAAAATGATTCTTACGAAGTAGTGGATGTCTTATCGTATTTGAAATGAGGTTCAATTATTCCTTCACAATACTCATAAATCTTCGACTTAAACTATAAATAAAGGACAAAATGAAAAAGGTACTACATGTTATCATATTGCTATCTGCAATACAAGTATCCGCACAGGAACGTGTTTTGCAAAAAGACAGCCTAATCATTGATTTAGAATTACTAGAGCGAATGCTTAAAGATGTCCACCCAGGGACCTATCGCTATATGACGGAGGCAGAGCTAGAAACGCAGATGGATCTCCTGATGAGTTCATTACCAGACAAGATTTCCGAAGGTCAGTTCATGATTCGATTAGCAAAACTCGTAAGTCAAGTTAAATGCGGTCATACCTACCTAAATCCATGGAACATGCGAGCCGATGTTCGTCAGAGATTATTTGGAGGTAAGAGGTATTTACCTTTTGGTTTCGACATCATTGATGGTCGGTTTTACGTGACGGAGAATGTTGATACTGAACCTAGTATGAAGAAAGGGGCAGAGGTTTTAAGCCTTAATGGGATTACTACCCAAGTGATAATGGACAGTCTACGGAAAGTGTCAAAAATTGACGGGAATAATACAGCTCCCGTAGATTTTTACTTTTCTTTAAATGAATACGGAATGCGGACTTATGAGGCTTTTGATTTGTACTATTCCCTGTTTTTTCCTTCACTAAATGAACAGGTGGAGGTAGCCTACCAAAATTACAATTCTCCTAACGTGGATAAGAAGATGGTTTCTCTACTTACCAAACAAGAAAGACTGGATAAAGTACTTGAGAAATATGGGGAAGAGCCAATAAATCGGAAAAAATGGAGTTTGGATATCGTAAATAAAGATCTTGCAATTATGAAGATAGGGACCTTTGCTATTTGGAACTGGGACGGTTTTAAGTACAAGGCTTGGTTTAAGGAGGCGTTCGAAAAACTAGCAGATGAAAACGTCAGTCAATTAATTGTAGACATCCGTGGGAATGGCGGTGGATTGGGTGAACCAAGGGATGAATTGATGGCGTATTTGGTCAAAGAAAAAGTGAGAATGGCAAATACTTTCCGTTCCTTAATTCGTACGAAAAAGTTAGATGAGGACTTACATGAATATAGCGACACTTGGAATAAAGCGATCCTGACAGGCCTTCCTGAAAGCATGTATCAACCATTTGATGACAAATATTTCGCACTGAAAGCAAAGGATCTGGAGAAGACCATAAAGCCAAAAAAGAATGGTTTCAAAGGAGATGTCTATTTGTTTGGAGATGGTAGCAATACCTCCGCTACTTTCCAACTATTTACCTTAGCTAAAGAACATGGTTTTGCCAAGGTAATTGGTTCAGAATCAGGTGGGAATCAACAAGGTACGAATGGAAATCAATACATATTCTTCTACATGCCCTACAGTGACATGGAGGTAGATATTCCGTTAATATTTTCCCAAGCGACTAGCGATGTTCCTGATGCTGGATTGATGCCCGATATTGAGGTCAGAAAAAGCCAGGAAACAATCGCCTTGGATCAAGATCCTGCGGTTAACTACATTCTAAAAGGCAGGTAAGAATGATTAAGAAACCTTGGTGTTCTTCAGTGCAAGGATCACATTATCGTCGGTGAATCAGATAGTTGTCCATCCAAATGTCGAGTCTGATGTTAAAATTAGAGGAGAGGAATGTTGTTTTAGTGGAACCAAGTGAGCCTTGCTTCACCTGGTTGTTTATTCTTCCAACTTGAATCACTTTTCATCTTTCATTCACTGGGGTCAAATTATCCAAGATCCAAGGCATTAGTTCGGACACTGTTGGATGCACCAATACCACTTCTCGATATTTTTTGCAAGGGATCTGGCTATGCATGATGGCTGCAAACATATTGACGATCTCATCTCCTCCAGGACCTAAAATCGTAGCTCCCACAATCAAGTCGGTCTCTGCGTCTACCAGTAGTTTGGCAAAGCCCTTGGTTTCGGACATTTCCTTGGCTCGGCTGATTTGTTTCATTGGTCGAGTAGCCTTTAAGAGTTTTATCCCGGCATCAAGTGCTTCTTTTTCTGACATGCCGACTTTACCAAGGGGAGGATCTGTGAAAAGCCCATAAATAGGAATTCGATCCGTAAGTTTTCGGTTTCCTCCAGCCAGGTGACTCAGCACGATTTCCGCATCATTCACCGATGTATGGGTAAAAGCACCATGCCCGTTTACATCTCCGAGCGCAAAAACGTTTGAAGCATTGGTGCGACAGACTTGATCCACTTCTATGAAACCACGTTCACTTCTAGTAATGGAAGTATTTTCAAGCCCTAATTGATCGCTGTTGGGTTTTCTACCAATCGCCACCAGTAAATGAGTGCCAGATACGATCTTTCCTTGGTCTGTTGTTACCTCTATTCGGCCTTCTCTTTCACCTACATATTTAGCCCTGCTATTAAGTTGAAGACTGATGCCTTCTTCAGTAAGGAACTCGGCAATACTACTTGCCACATCATGATCCTCTCTAGGCATTAGTTGATCTCCGCTTTGGATAATGGTGACTTCAGATCCAAATCTTCGAAATACTTGGGCAAACTCAACCCCTATATATCCACCTCCCAAGATGATAAGGTGTTGGGGTAGTTCCTGTAGCTCTAGCAAGCCGGCACTGTCCAATGCATTTATGTTTTCAATTCCTTCAATTGGAGGTATGGAAGGCCTGGTCCCAGTGTTGATGTAAATATGCTTCCCTTCTAGCTTCATATCATTGACTTCAATGACTTTATCGGAAGTAAAGTGTGCCCACCCAAAAATGAGATCTACGTTTTTACTGCTCTCCATCCAACCCTGTAACCCATTGCTACTTGCATTTCGGATGGTGTTCATACGGTCCATGATTCGATCAAAGTCAATGCTAATCGCTCCAGTACTGAAACCAAATTCCTCTCCCTGTTTTGCTTTGTGAATTGCTTTTGCACTGGCTACTAGCGCTTTGGTGGGGGTGCAACCATAGTTGACACAGCTGCCGCCGACACGATTGCCCTCAATAACAGCAATGCTTTCACCTGAAGGGATGAGTTGTCCCAGCAAAGTTCCTGTAGCTTGCCCCGTTCCAATGATGATGTGTTCGTATGTATTCATAAGCATGGGTTTTACACCAGAAGATACGGATCTACTGATGATATTCAAAGCTGTGATGAACAGCTATTTTCAGTTATAGCAGGCTAAAAGTGTTGTTCTGTTTAACACTTCTGAGAAGTCATAAAACACAATTAGATAAATTCTTGTAATTGATACTAATCACTTTGTTCTGACTGTAGATGTCCGTAACTTACAGATACTTATGTATGGAATGTGGGTATGTCTAAGTGAGATTATTCAATTTGACAGAGTTAATTATGCATTACAACCACCAGGTCCAAATTCAATGTCAGACATCCGTAAAAGGTTACCACCTTCTTTCGGTTTATAATTTTCATGTAAACGCTTTCTTGTACCTTTTTCCAGAGGCGATCATTACTGACCTAAGGATGTATTGGATTGATGGCGATAAGGACTGCATGACCAAACTCCTGATGCCTGTTCCTATTCATACGCTTAATTTTAATTTTGATGGGTTCGATATTCAAATTCTGACGGTTGAGATCGAATTGAACAATGGGTTTCTGATAGACACCAATTTGTCTGACGAACTCTTTTGCCGTGTGCCTCCAGATTATCCTGTTGACGAATTGATCGAAATAATTAAGCAGACAGATCAACAAAGTAATTTCAACACGTCAAGGGAAACCATCTCGTCGCTTGCTGAAACAGCATGGCAGACTACAGTGATCAACGGATAGCCACATTTTTTTTGATTGATTTAAAATAATTCAGATTTTTCAAAACAACTTCTTTTAACAGAGCCTTTCGGTGGTGTTGGTTTTGTGAAGTTGACGAATCTGGCAGTCGAGTCTTCGGCTGTCAGATTAATTTCCCTCAAATAAAATTCCGTATCGGCCTCTTTTATCTATTTGCAAGGGAATTTCTAGAATCCCGACATTTTCTCGATGATTTGAGTACGACATTTTCGTATTTATTTACGAAATTTTTATAGTACAAAAAAATAGACAAATCAGGGAAAGAGTGAGTTAATTACGCAACTTACGACAAACACCATGGCTTCAGATATTCATAAAACAAGTGAATTTCGTGTAGGGGACTTGGAGCGAAGCTTTATCAAGATAGAGCGAATGGAAGAAATTTTTGAGAAGGCGAAGGGTCATAATGACCATCCGCACAGACATGCCTACAATACAGTGGTATGGGTTCGGAGAGGTGAAGGATCACACATCATAGATTTTAATGAGTACGAGTTTCAGGAAGATGCTATCTTCTTTGTAGGTCCGGGACAGGTACATCAAGGAAAGCACCATTCAAAACCGGAGGGATGGGTAATTACCTTTCACAACGATTTTGTGGTTCACTCAGGACTTGGTCGTTCCTTTCTTCTCAATGTGAACCTTTTTCGTCAATACAGTGAAAGCCCACCTATCATCATTGAAGATCCAAAGAGGCTTATTCGCATTATGGATTTGTTGAATGAGGAATTTAATGAGGACGACTTTGAATACAAAAGTGAAGCACAGGGTGCAGCATTGAAGTTGTTTTTGCTTGAATGTGTAAAGTTCTGCGATCCGGAAAACAAGAAGGAGTCCGTTTCAGATTCTCCTCACCTGGCAGATTTCAAAAACCTAGTGAATGAGAATTTCTCCAAAACGCATAAGGTGGGAGATTATGCAGACATGCTCTCACTTACAGCCAAGCGCTTGAATGAAATTGTGAAGAATGCGATCGGCATCACAGCAAAGGACTACATCATAGATCGCATCATGATTGAGGCTAAGAGACTGCTGCTATACACAGATGACTCAGTGAAGATGACTGCCCTTTCGCTAGGGTTTTCAAATCCTCTGCATTTCAATACTTTTTTTAAGAATCAAATAAGCCAAACACCCTTACAGTACCGGACTAACTATCGAAAAAATCGATAAGGAGTTGTAATCTGAATTTTTAGAAGTCTAAAACGACATTTTGAATATATCCTAACAAAACAATGTACGTACATTAGTTGTAGTAACAATAAGAAATGAATAGAAAGAATTTTATAGCAAGATTGACAAAAGGCTCACTAGCAACTGTGCTGGGCGGGACCGTATTAAAGTCCTCTGCTAAAGACAAAGTGGAGGAAGAAAATTTAGAACAAGTAGGATTTAATCATATAAAGAAAATGGAAACAACAACAGCAACAACAGTACTACACAAAGCGGATACTAGAGGACATGCCAATCACGGATGGCTAGATTCAAAGCACACATTCAGCTTCGCCAATTATTACAACCCTGAGCGGGTTCATTTTGGGATGCTTCGTGTATTGAACGATGACACAGTAGCTCCGGGAAGAGGATTTGGCACGCACCCGCATGACAATATGGAAATCATTTCCATACCGCTAAGTGGAGACTTGGAGCACAAAGACAGCATGGGAACCAAGGCGGTAATCAAAGAAGGAGAGATTCAAGTCATGAGTGCTGGTACTGGAGTGTACCACAGTGAGTATAATGCCAACAAGGACAAGGAAGTGAAATTCTTGCAGATCTGGGTTTTTCCTAATGCGAAGAATGTAACTCCTCGCTACGATCAAATCAAAATTGGTGACTTGGTGAAGACCAATGAATTTTCTCAAATCCTGTCTCCAAATCAGGAAGATCAAGGGGTATGGATTCACCAAGATGCTTGGTTCAATATGGGACAATTTGATCAGGATACGGAAACCAAATACCAGTTTAACAGAAATGGAAATGGAGTTTATGCTTTTGTATTGGAAGGAGAGATAGAAATAGATGGACAGAAGCTGAGCACTAGAGATGGCTTTGGTGTGTGGGATACCGATGCAATAGATGTAAAAGCTCAAAAAGGAGCTAAGGTGCTTTTGATGGAAGTACCCATGAACTAGAGCAAAATGGCAAAATGCATTAAGGGGCAAAATGCTCTTTAATGCAGTTTATGAAATTCAAGTAGATATTAAAATTTTGGAACATTACGGTGGTGGCAGTGGGTTATTGTATACAGAATTAGAAGAATTAAAACACAATTCATATGGAAGTAACTAAAGAAGAACAGGAATCCAAAGGTCGTTTTGTAGCAATAGATGGTGATATGGAAGCTGGGGAAATGACTTATTCAATAGCTAATGATGGTCAATTATTGATAGTGGATCACACTGGAGTGGATGAATCGTACAAAGGAAAAGGAGTCGGGAAAATTTTATTCGAACACCTGGTTTCTTCAGCCAGAGCAGAAGAGAGAAAAGTGATGCCCCTATGCCCATTTACGCGTGCCATGTTCAAAAAAAATAAAGATGATTGGGATGTTTTAAGACATAACTCATTATAAATCACTCAAAACACAACCTAAGAATGACACAATTTCCAGCACTTCCTCTAGAAGCTTGGGAGAACTCCAAGATTACCCTACACCTTTGGCTACAGATAGTGGGCAAGATCAAGCTTGATTTGATGCCAAAAAGAAATCATTGGTGGCACATAACCCTACATCTCAGCCCCAAGGGGCTTACTACAGGCCCTATACCATATCAGTCTGGATCTTTTCAAATTGATTTCAACTTACGAGAGCACCTTCTTGAGATTCACACCAGCTGGGGGGAAGACCGATCCTTTCCATTAGCAGATGGTCTATCCGTATCAAACTTTCACAAACAGTTATTTGATGCTCTGGATGAATTGAATATCAAGACAAAGATAGTAGGAGCTCCGTACGACCATCCTTGCACAGAACCGTTTGATGAGTGTGAATCACATAGCAATTACGATCCTGTGTATGTAAATAAGTTTTGGAATGTCTTGATTCAGGTTGACAGTATATTCAAAGAGTTTTCTGGTAGGTTCTACGGTAAGGTCAGCCCTTCGCAACTGTATTGGCATCATATGGATCTTGCGGTGACTAGATTTTCAGGCGATAAAGGCCCGAAGTTGGGAGAGGGTTCTACCAACGCTGATAAGGAAGCCTATTCGCACGAAGTGATTAGTGCAGGTTTTTGGGCTGGGGATGAAAATGTTCGAGGAGCAGCATTTTACTCCTATACATACCCGTCACCTGAGGGAATCGATGAGGAGCCCTTATTGCCTAAAACCGCTAATTGGGTTGACAGTAACGGAAGTCCCATGGCCGTACTCATGTATGATGACTTACTGAAAGAAGAAGATCCAAGAAAAGCACTGCTAGACTTTCTTCAGTCATCTTTTGATGCGGGAGCAAAGAAAGCTCAATGGTCGGAAGACCTCTTGAATCCGAATTTTAACTAATTCAAATTAAGCATTCAAAATATGGGGTCACTCCAGAGACTATTTCTAGGCACATTGCCCACTTAGTTTCGGAGGAGAGAAGACAACTGAGAGATAGGGTTTTAAAGATCTATGGGAATTCTTAGCATGTAAATTAGAGAGCAGAGTCAGGACTAATTTTCATCCAATTTTCTGGACTCTTGTTTTGCTTTTTACCTCCCAGGTCTTCCCACTATCTGACGAACGCTCCTCCAATATCATAAATGTACCCTCTACAGGCTGAGTCCATCGATTACGGTGTTGGGACTGACCGCTTTTGTCTAAATTGATCATCAATACTTCGGTTCCTTCCCTTACCCACTTGAATTTTGATCCATTGGAGAATGTTTCTATCCAGGCGTTTTGCTCTTGATCAAAGTAACCAAGTGTACTGTAGGAAAACGCTCCCGAAAACAGTTTAAACTCTTTTCGTAAAGCACATCCGAAGGGATCCAGTATTATCTCTAAACGTCCAAACGCAGTGACTTCTTCACTAGCTGTGTATTCGTTCCAGATACCTAAATAAGGCGTCAATATTTCTGTCTGAGGATCAGTGCATATTTCGTCCTCTTTTTCAAAGATCAATTGTTGCGAGTCTATCACTTTTCCCAAATCGGGAAAATTACGGTTGTCAACCAATTCCGTATTATGATTGGATCTGATGATGTCCCACTCGGCAGCTACGTCAGCATAGGTTCCCTTCGTGAAGTATTCCACAGCTACGATAAAATCCCATTTGACAGACTCAGGATTGCTGTTATTGCTTATGATTTTATAGTCATAGAATAGCCCTTGCAGTACAGCAATACTGTCCATCACAAACCAATTTCGCTCGATGAACTTCTTGAGATTTTGTTTCTGACCTTCTTGCGCTTTGATGTAGGTGTAGGTCCAAGTCATCTCAGAGTCAGATAAGCTGTTATGTTGAGCATAAAGAAAATCAGATAAGCCAAGAAGGATGATAGCAAGGAGTATAAAACGGGTCATATTTCAAGTTGATTTATGTCTCCAAAAGTATGCTTGATAAGGTTTTGAAAAATCGTACTAGTGCAAGAAAACACCCTAGTTTTTCATGGCTCTCAGACGACTTAGATACGTTGGTGTGATGCCCAGGTAAGAGGCGATGTGTTTTAAAGGAAGCCTTTGCATCAAATCTGGGTATACCTGTGTGAACTTTTCATAGCGCTCTTTTGCACTGGCGGATAGGTGATTGTTGATTCTGTCTTGAGTGGCTAACAATCTGTTTTGAAGGAGAATTCGAAAATATCTTTCAAACTTTGGGACCCTTCGGTAGAGTTCTTCCATAGAGCTTTTATCAAGCTTTAGAAGGGTACACTTTTCAAGTGTTTCAAGATAAAACTGCGATGGTTCCTCTCGTACGAAGCTTTTA
>JABSPG010000126.1 GCA_013214445.1 Ekhidna sp.
TGTGGTGTGCTCCTCTCCATCAATCACTACTAACCTAACCCCTTGAAAAAAAGCATTCCCTTCCACTTCAAATTTGGAAAGATCTTCGGTATCAAGGTATTGAAAAGTTGTCCCTCTAAACGAGCTTGGACCAGGAGAAAAAAGCTCTGAATACAGAATAAATGTAGGATTATCAGCCTCATACGAGATATCCTCACCTTCTACTTTAACTGATAAATTATCATTGAGTAGTGCAAAATCATATTTGTAATGAGTTTCTCCTGGCTGGTCTACAACTTGTACCGCCCCTCGGTCAGTTACCAACCCGTCCTTAATAACATAAGCTATGCTATCAAAAACCAATTCGGCAGGAGGCTCTTTGATGTCAACAAGATTAATCTTAATGGTCACATTTTGAGTTATTACTGCATCTGTCACACTTACTGCCAGCAAAAAGGTGCGGTCCCTTTCAAAATCCAACGTGCTAGATGAATCGACCGTGATAGTCCCTGTTGCTGCATCTAGTAGGAAAGAACTAAGACCATTTCCTGAAATGATGGTAAAAGACAATTCACTTGCTGAACTTGCCGCGATAGTCCCCACCACTGTCCCCTTCGGACTGTTCTCGGCAATGAAGAATGTTTGATCATTGACCCTCAGAGCCCCGTCTTGATCTTCTTTACATGAAAGAAGGAAGGAGGCAGAAAAAACAAGAATCAGCAGTAAAGGAGATTTCATATCTTTTTTCCCTGATTGGTATCGATATTATCGAAGCTGCTTTTCGCTATAAATGTTTTAATGCAAGCAAAATAAGCAGAAATCATAATATCTTTTATCCTGCCCATCCTTCACGATCCAAGCTCCGATATTGGATTGCCTCTGCCAAATGATTTTCTGCGCCAGCAATAGCTCCTGAAACTAGCAGAGATCAATCATAAAATTGGGACTTAACAAGTGATCAAAAACCCAAAAAGTCAGCCCTGAATACTTCCTTAATGTGGACATAATGTCATCGATACAGAAAACTTTGTCGAGAGCTTGACAAGACCAAACGGAAATAAGTAAATTGGGTATATGTAAAGCATCAATGAGTTTAACATTTTTCAAGGCTAAACATACTTTGCAAACAATAATATCAGCAAGGAACTATGAATGGAAGGATATCGACTCTACAGTATCTTCTTATTGGAATAGTTGGATTTCTTTTGACGTCCTGTTCAGAAAACAAAGCAGATGAACTGCTACAATGTAGCAGTTGTTCAAAGGTTACAATTTCTGATACAATAGCCGGGGATACATTGATATTCCAGAAAATCAATCCAGACTCGGCTGTCTTTTTCAGCTTTGAATATGAGAAATTCTACTCGGTTTGCAATCCCGAAATACTGCAAGAAGTTGATTCTTATCAAGCCCTAAGAATCAAAGGAAGTTTACATTCATCATGTGAACAAGTTCCGCGTAGCACTCCAGTTTCTATAAACTCTTTCGAGATGCTAGAAAGCTGTACTCAGGTATCTGACACAACTTCTCAAACTATTGATTTATATAATACTTGGGAAGTTATTGAACTAGAAACTGGCGGGGAAACTATTAGAACTCCATGTGAATTACTAGGTGCTTATTTAGATATAACCAAGTCAGAAAGTAAAGGAGAGGTTCTCGCCATTATTACTGGAGTTAATGCTTTTACAATTGACATTGAGACTTCTGAAAGTCAAACATTGCTCATAGAAGGATGTCTTTCGACTGAAGCGAGCGGTCAGACAGCTCAAGCACGTCGTTTTGAGTCGGCGATCCGTCAGTCTCTTTGTGACGGTAACACCTCATTGGAATATACTATAGAAAATAACTTTCTCACTTTGATTAATCACTCAAATGAATTCACTATTAAATGTCAATTCTCGGAAAAATAGGCTTACCCTTTTTCCTAGTACTTTCTCTTTCTCAAGAGAAAGCGAGTAAATAGCATACCCAATACTAAATCAAGAAATTCTGGTCGTGCTGGTACCATAATTGAGCGGAGCAATCACGCAATCTGCGAAAGTCTCTATCATCCCGCCCATCCTTCACGATCCAAGCTCCGATATTGGATTGCCTCTGCCAAATGTTCAATAGCTATATTTTCTGCGCCAGCAAGGTCAGCAATGGTTCGAGAAACTCGTAGTATGCGATCGTAAGCTCGGGCTGATAGACCTAACCTCTCCATGGCAGTTTTCAAAAGCTTTTTCCCTGCTTCATTTATTTGACAAACATCTTTTACCATATTGGAGCTCATCATGGCGTTATTAAACACTCCTGCTTGTTCTTTGAATCGCAACTCCTGCACCTCTCTGGCTTGAATGACCCTTTTCCTAATCTCTTCGCTAGATTCCGTTTTCCTAGTCTCCGTCATCTGATCGAACGATACCGGCGTGACTTCCACGTGCAAGTCAATACGATCCAATAATGGCCCGCTTATTTTGTTCAGGTATCGCTGTACCACACCTGGTGCACAAACACATTCCTTTTCCGGATGATTGTAGTACCCACATGGACATGGATTCATACTTGCAATGAGCATAAAGTTGGAAGGGTAATCCAAAGAAACCTTCGCCCTGGAAATCGTTACTTTCCTTTCCTCAAGCGGTTGGCGCATGACTTCCAGTACCGTGCGCTTAAACTCCGGCAACTCGTCCAAGAACAGTACACCATTATTGGCAAGTGAAATTTCTCCTGGTTGCGGAATGCCTCCACCCCCAACTAAGGCAACATCGGAGATGGTATGATGCGGCTGTCTAAACGGTCTTTGAGAGATCAGGTGTGCCTCGGTTCCAAGCTTACCAGCAACAGAATGAATCTTGGTCGTTTCCAGTGCTTCATGTAATGATAATGGTGGTAGTATTGAGGGCAGCCGTTTTGCTAACATGGTCTTACCCGCTCCGGGAGGACCTATCATAATCACATTGTGCCCTCCTGCTGCAGCAATTTCCATCGCACGCTTTATGTTTTCTTGGCCCTGCACATCTGCAAAATCTGAAGCATAGTTGTCTAACTCATTGAAGAATACATCTCGCGTGTCGTAGGCAACTGGTTCAATAGTTTTTTCTCCTTCGAGATGCAGGATAGCTTCTTTTATATTGGAAACACCTATCACGTCCAGTCCATCCACAATCGCAGCTTCAGAGGCATTTTCCTTGGGCAGTATAAATCCTTTTAGACCATTCTTTCGTGCCTCAATGGCAATAGGAAGTGCTCCTTTGATTGGTCTAAGCTCACCATCAAGCGCCAGCTCTCCCATGATCACATAGTTCTCTAAATCGACGGCTACTATCTGTTCGGAGGCTTTCAAAATTCCTAAAGCAATGGGTAGATCATAGGCAGATCCTTCCTTCCGAATATCTGCAGGGGCTAAGTTTACCACTACTTTCTGACGCGGCATTCGATACCCGTAGTTCTTTATGGCTGATTCTACTCGCTGCTCGCTCTCTTTGACCGCAGAGTCGGGCAATCCAACTAGGAAAAATTTTGTGCCCTGACCTACATTCACCTCAACCGTGATCTTGTAGGCATCTACACCGTAAACGGCACTTCCATATGTTTTTGCGAGCATAGGCTTTATTGGATGTTAGCAGCCTAAATATATGGATTACGTATTTGAAAAGTAAAAATATCCGTGAGGTGCGACTTACTTATCGTCCTCCCCATTTTCATCCACTTCTGCTTCTTCCTCCTCAAGGGGCGCTTCTTCGAGGGCAGGTGCATCTTCTTGCGATTGATCATAGAGCTTGGCTTTGAGCGCAACTATTTCATCTTCCAGATCACCCATCCCTTTTTTCACTTCTCTCACTTTTAATTGCTGTAGTACATACTCAGTGATCATTAGAATAGACAAGAAGAGGAAAAGACCCATGACATATCTAGGGAACTTTATGTATGAAGACAGCTTAATTTTAGATAGGTATTGCTCTGTATTTAGAAGAATATCCACAGAAAAATACATAATGACCACTGCGATCAGAACGTATATAATGTGAAAAACGAGTTTAAACCTTTGCATTGTCTTTTTGAGTCTGCCGGAAAGTTAGAAAACTTTTAAACCAATACTATCCTTAATAGCTACGGTCCGTTCTCCAAACCAATAGAAAGCGGAACTATGAGATTAAAAAAGGAAATTTCGAGAAGGAACGTTCCATCTTAGGGAAAGGCCGATGATACTATCGGAGCTATCGATCAGCCCATTTTGATCGGATTCACTGCGGAAAGTCATATCTGCATCCACAAATAAATTATGCCTCCACATGTAAGTAGCTCTTAAGAAGACCATCATTAAACTCGTCTCGTTTCCTTGCAGTTGGGAATTGCCAAAATCAAGATTATTTCCATTTGCATCAACTCTCCTTTCTGTGTAGTCTTTCAAAATATCTCTACCATAATTTACCGCTCCAATATCATTGCCATATCGGGCACTTAACAGCATACCTTCAAAGTTCCATTGATCACTCAACCGGTAGTTGAACCTACCAATATATTCTGTGAAGTTGGCACCAAGGGGGTGTGCCAGCGCTAGGTTGTAGTGGCTATAGCTAGTAAATCCATCTTCATGAGCATACATATAAGGCCTCACCCGGTTCACTTCTCCCTGAAGCATCAAGTTTTCTAGGCCAAATGCATCAACATATTTTGCTCCAAGTTGGAACCCTTGCTTATTGCCCCACCAGCCATTTCCAGCAAATACCTCCCCCATTATCAACTCATCGACGACCAACTGGCCATAGAGCGAAACACGATTTTGAATATTCCATTTGAAATCCATCCCTACGATCGCATTGTCCTCACTACCGTTTTGCTGCTCCACGGCTCTGTAGAAGATTACAGGATTCAGGTATTGAACTTTTAACCCTCCAGTAGAATCCCCATACATCACAGATTCAAACAAACCAACATGTAGATTAGGTCTCAGTTTCAGATTTAAATGGTGAAAAGCCATGTACTTCTTGCTAAAGCCTTGAAATCCGAACGTACCGCCAGCATTGCCTTGCACATTGGCGATCAACTCTGCAAATAAGTTCGTGTAGTCAAAAATCTTAGTCTTGGTGTCAATCCTTAAATAAGGATAGTTATTGGCGTAATCAGTCAAAATAAGTGATCGTACCCCATTTCCAACAAAATGCTTCCCAAAACCAAGCTGCGCTGATATACTTTGACTCAAACCAAAATCTATATATCCCTGAGCTCTTAGAAAGTCTACCCCCGTGTCATTATACTGCTTCCAAAAACCCTCAAATGGCACTACTAGCGTGCTGTCTCTTATGTCGTTTACATAAACCGGATACCGAACTTGATTTTCTGTAACAGCAGTATAAAAAGCTATTTTCCTGTCTATATGCCCACGTATCTCCCCTCCCCTGCTGTTTACAAAGCTGGATCCTAGTGCATCTGAAGTCCTACGGTATGAGAGTTGGGCCACAGGGTTTACCTGAATATCCGCTCTAGTGTCCGAGTAGTAAAAAAAATCTCCAGGTCTTTGGTAGAACTTGCCAAGAACAGCCTTTCTTTTGGATTGGGTTGTATCGTTCGTGTAGGTATGTAGCTCCTTCTGGCTGTATGCTGTCAAGTTATTTTGCATCAAAGAGAAGGCATCAGATCTAGCTAATGGCTTAATGGTAGAGCTAAATGATCTATCTGTCCGAATCTCTTCCAGTTCAATTTGTTGATACGCAGGATGACCTAGGACAAAATCGATAGATTGTGCTTCCAAAAAGCTGACAGCCAGAATACTGAGAAGAAAGAGTGCTTTTCTCATAAATCAAACATATTCCATTTTAGTTAGAGAAATGTGTTTGAAGAAGATAAAATAATGGCTATCTTTGTCATCCTTTTTTAAGAAAGCACATTAGAAGATGAAAAAAGACATACATCCTGAATACAAAGAAGTTGTTTTCCTTGACACTACAAGTGAGTTCAAGTTTTTAACAAAATCGACAATGACTTCAAAAGAAACCATCAAATGGGAAGATGGTAATGAGTATCCAGTGATCAAAGTGGAAGTTAGCTCTGCTTCTCACCCATTCTACACTGGAAAGAAGATCTTCTTGGACACTGCTGGACGTGTGGAGAAATTCAACAGAAAGTACAAAAAGAAATAAAAGTCTTCTTACGCAAGAAATACGAAAGTCTTCGGGTCAACTCGAAGACTTTTTTTGTGCTCAATTACTAAGTTTGAACCATGAAGGTAACCTTTATTGACACTGAAGAAAGTTGGAAAAAGATGCTCCCGCTGAGCTACACCAGACCAGTGGCTGAAATCAGAGTGGGGATCTTAAAAGTTCATGAGAAGTGGGCCAAGGAACTGAACATTTCACAAACCTTTTTCAGAACCGAAACTTTTCTAGGGGATCTCTTCCAAAATCCTGACGAAAAAACCTTGACTCTCTTAGGTAATCTTCTTCCTACAGATGGACTAGTAAACACCCTAAAAGGACTGGAAGAAAACCAAGTTTTGACCACCAATGGCGAACTAATTGCTGGCTATTTCAGTCCCGATGAAGATTTTTCTCCGTTAGGAAGAGAGTCCATTGAAGTCAGTACCAATCAAGTCAATTACCCTTGGGACATCTTTAGAGTCAACGGAGAAGAGATCAAGAGTGATTATAAACTGATAACCAGGGGTCGAGAATCAAATCCACTTTTAGACTCCCATACCATTACCTACGGGGATGATATTTTTCTGGAGGAAGGTGCCAAAGTCAAGGCAGCTACTTTGAACGCCGAAAATGGACCGATCTACATTGGAAAGAATGCAGAAATTCAAGAAGGTGCACTCATTAGAGGGCCTTTCTCAATAGGTGAAAGCTCCACAATAAATATGGGAGCAAAAATAAAGGGAGACACAACCATTGGCCCTCATTGCAAAGTAGGAGGTGAGGTTTCAAACTCCGTCATATTTGGGTATAGTAACAAAGGCCATGAGGGGTTTTTGGGAAATTCCGTGCTCGGCGAATGGTGCAATCTCGGTGCAGACACAAACAACTCTAACCTGAAGAATAACTATGCAAATGTGAAGATGTGGGACTTTGCTACCAGCAGATTTAAGGATACAGGTTTGCAATTCTGTGGTCTGATCATGGGTGACCATTCAAAATGTGGGATAAATACCATGTTTAATACCGGTACCACGGTGGGAGTATTTGCAAATATCTTTGGTGATGGCTTTCCACGAAATATCATTCCTTCATTTGCATGGGGAGGAGCATCCGGCTTTACCACCTATCACACTCGCAAGGCATTTGAAACGGCTGAGCTAGTCATGTCACGAAGAAACAAGCATTTAACAGAAGTAGACAAGAGCATGCTTTCTCATATATTTGAGATAACAGCCGAAAATCGGGTGTGGGAAAAGAAATAGATCCATGCAATTTTCAGACATACCTGGATTACATGAGCTAAAAAACCAGTTGATTGGAGCGCATAAGCGAGGTAAAATCGCACATGCTCAACTATTTTCAGGCAGGGAAAACACCGCGGTTCTCCCCATGGCATTGGCATACGCCAGTTTCTTAATGTGTACCAACAAGCAAGAAAATGACAGCTGCGGAAAATGTCCCAATTGTGTCCGAATAAAAAAGCTCGTACACCCAGATGTTCACCTGCATTTTCCTAAAGTATCCGCAACAGAAAACAGGTACGAAAAAGTCATTGCTGACGCGCTACCTCGCTTTAGAGAGTTCGTGCAAGAAACCCCATTTGGTGATCTCGAATTGTGGGCAAGAAAATATGGGCAAGAAAATAAAAATCTACTAATCAGTAGAGAGGACAGTCGACAGATGCTCAAAAATGTAAGTATGCGATCTGTCGAAGGAGGGTACAAACTGCTTCTCATATGGATGCCTGAATTGATGAATGCCAGTTCAGCAAACGCAATTCTCAAGATTCTGGAAGAACCGCCAGAAAAGACAATCTATCTGCTAGTGACTTACAATTATGAAAACTTGCTAGCAACGATCACCTCCCGAACACAGCTAGTAACGATCCCTCCCCACTCAGAAAATGAAATAGCAAATTATTTAACCTCAGGAGGATCCGAAGAGACAAAGGCTGTGCAATCAGCAAAACTAGCAGAAGGTAAACTTGGTGTGGCCTTACAAATGGTTGAAGTCGGCGAATCTCATGAGTATGAAGAATTTCAAAAGTGGATGTTAGACTGCTGGAACAGAAATCTAACAAGCCTGGTCCATCGTAGTGAAGACTTTGCTAAGTCAGGAAAGAATGCACAAAAAACCACCTGCAATTTTTCTATATCACTGATAAGAAATGCTGTTATTCATGCGTCTGGACAAGAAGCACCTGCTCAAAGTGAGCCGGAAAGGATCTTTATTGGAAAATTTGCTGATAAAATAGGCGCTAATAAGCTTGAAAAGATTTATAGTTTGTTAAATGAAGCACTCATTCATTTAGAGCGAAACTCAAACCCTAGGATTACACATCTCAATCTCTCATTGGACATCCTGAGAGTATTGAATAGCTGATCTAAACTTCTCGTATTTAGACAAACTCAAAAACAGACACAAGATCAAAAACTGAATGGAGCGAAAGGTTATAAAAATTGGTACAAGGAAAAGTAAACTCGCTTTGTGGCAAGCAAACTATGTGGGTGATATGCTGGATCAGCATGGATTTCAACCACAGCTTGTCCCTATCGAAACCAAAGGTGATAAAATTCAAAATGTAGCGCTTTCTAAGATTGGTAGCAAAGGCGTCTTTACAGAAGAACTAGAGGCTCTGTTAAGAACAAAACAGATTGATATAGCCGTGCACAGTGCAAAAGACCTACAATCACAGCTACCTGATGGCTTCAGCGTCTTATCTTTTTGTGAAAGGGAATCGCCTGACGATGTAATTGTGTCAGACAAAGAAATCGACCTGAATGATCGCAATCTAATATTGGGCACATCTAGCACTCGTAGAATAGCAATGCTTAAGCACTACTATCCTCACATTAAAACGGTAGATGTCCGTGGGAATCTTCAGACAAGAATGGAAAAAATGAAAGCTAATTCAATGGATGGATTAGTGTTGGCTTATGCCGGTGTAAGAAGAATGCACTATGACGATCAGGTAAAGTACTGGTTTGATACGGATCGCTTTATCCCACCTGTTGGACAGGGTGCCGTAGCAATTGAAGTTCATCAAAACCTGGATTCCGAAGTTGCTAAACAGATCAAAAATGCCACCAATCACCCATTGACCGAAAAAATGTTGGTTACAGAAAGAGCTTTTCTAAGAAGAATGGATGGAGGCTGTAGCATCCCTGTATTTGGTCACGCGGAAATGGAATCTGACGGACAAATCATGCTCAAAGGAGGAATTGCCAGTCTAGATGGAAAAGAACTTATTCAACGAACGATGTATGGATCAGACCCTCTAGCACTAGGCACATCACTGGCAGAAGAAATCTTGCAAAGTGGAGGGAAAAAAGTCTTAGAAGAAATCAAAAGCTCCCTGCGGTAGCTTCCAAAAAAGGAGTCACCGAATACATCAATAGTCTTTAATATTTTTGCTCACCTGAAACAATCTCGGATTATGAAAAAAGTACTAGTCAGTCTAATAATTATAGCAACAGCAGTTGCCTGTGGGGATAAGAACAAAGATTATCTCGTAAAGATTAAGACCGA
>JABSPG010000127.1 GCA_013214445.1 Ekhidna sp.
CATCTGTATCAGATCTAAAGTCTGTTCCAAATGAACTTTCAGTATCATTCACCACGAAAGTGAAAAGAGTACCTCTTGAGGTGAATCTGCTTCCATCTTTGTAGGAAACGAATCGTACATCATACTCTCCATTGAATTGGGTATTCTCAAAAGAAATGGAGGATGTTCCAATTTCGTTGTTGTAATCGGTTGCGACATAGATTTCGTCTACATATACTTCAGTTGAGTCAAAAGCATTGGTATACTCAATATCAATGATTGTTGATTTCTGGATAGTGACACTACTTGATTGAATGGATGCTGGCGTAAAGTTTGGAATTTTGACAGACCAAATACCTCTTCCATAAGTTGCAATGGTTAAAACGTCATCAAGCAATTTGAAATCATATGCATTTACTGCAGGGAAGTTTGAATCCAATAGGTTCCAAGACTCTCCGCCATCTAGCGACTCAATGATCCCGATTTCTGATCCTACCCAGATTCTGCTTTCTTGGTTAGGGAAGACAAAAATCGTATTTACTGCGACATCTGGAAATCCCCGATCACCAGTACCATCAAATCCCGAGATGTCAACCCATGTTTGACCTAAATCTTCTGTTTTCAGTACTTTGGGACGACCTGCAAATGAAAAGAGAGCGAATGCGGTCTGATCTTCTGAAGGGTGCGTGCCAATGCCTGCCACAGATCCCATATTAAATGCGTCATAGTTTTCTACAGGATTAAATATGTTTCCTCCGTCAATCGAAACGTATAGCCGTCCTGAAGACGAAAGTCGTGCTCCCGCCCAAACGACATCTTCATTGGCGTACGACACTTCTACATCAGTAGCGTTCGTGAATGCAGAGGTCCAGAACGAGAGTTGCTCCATTTGTGATGCAGCCCATGATTCTCCAAAATTATCTGATCTCCAAACGCCACTTGCACCTACCGTGAATACCCGATCAGGAAGGCTTTTATGATGCGCCAGCCTGGTGATGAAAGGCCCATTGTCTTGGAATCCTGTGGTTCCTTGCCATGAGCTTCCTCCGTCGGCTGTTCTTCTAAAGTTATTGAATTGAGAGCCACCAAGCATTTTGTTCACATCTTCACTATGCCAAAGAGCCTCAAAGCCATCACCTCCGATTCCAAATTGTGCTTGTGCATCAGCCGCACCTTCTGTTCCACTTAGATTATACCAGGTGCCATTGTCTTGCATTCCACCAATGAAGCGATCTTCTCCCGGGGCTTTGTCCGCACCATAGAATTGAGTGGTGTTATAGCCGTAACTCACATATTCAAAATCTCCATCGTTTGGCCCAGGATCTGTGGAAGAAACAGATCGGTACACTCCACCATCATTGGTAATCATCAGCCTGAACGTCTGGTTAGCTTCATCAAGATCGGTGAAGTATGCTCCATGCTGATCTGGATGTAATCCTAGCGTTCTAGTTGCTTGAGGGAAACTATTCACTCCATTAAAGTCATTGTATGCATCCGATACTACCGTAGTTTCTCTTGCGAGTGCTTCTACTTCATTTTTGACTACAGAGATCTTTGAGTTAGGTAGGTTATTTGGATCAAATGTAGCTCCTGACCTCAGCACCGACCATAGAAAATAGAGTTGTCCATTAGCAACTCCCCCATTCTGTGCAATATCTGCATCTGCAGTGGTGGAGTAAGGTTGGGTATGAACGTAGAGATATTCTCTCGAATGATTACTTCCATCTCCGTCAGTATTTCGTTCGATGAGGTTCCATGCACCATCTTCCTGTTGATCTCTAAAAGAAGCCATCAACTGAACATTGTTTTCGACATCCCAAACCTGAAATGGCACTTCTACATAGTCTCGATATATGTAGTCAGCGTCTGGAACTCCACTTCCTCTTCCATCGACGGTGAATCGGTGAGCCATTTGGCTTCCTTGTCCAAATCTGATTTCGACCGAAAGTCTTTCATCCTCAGGGATGGCAGTATTTACATCAATGGCTCCTCCCAGTAGCGTTCCTCCAAAATCAATAAAATCCATGAATGAGGAAGTGTTCTGAGAAGCTTCAAAAATGGTAAGGCTGGCAGCTCCTTCTGAGGTCAATTTGAACTTGAATGTATTGACACCTCCAGCATAGACAATATCCTCATCAAAAGGATGCGCTAGTGCGATGTTATCGTACCAACCTTGCCCACCTAAGAAGTCTTCATTATTTCCAGACGGATTAATCACCAGATTCCAACTCTCTGCTCCGTCGCTACTCACGTAAAGATCAGAGCCTGACCCGCTTGCTCCACCTTCTACTGAAGCCCAAAGCCTGTTAGGGTTTACAGTAGAAATTTCGATTTCTACACGTCCTCCAGGACTCATTCCACTGCTGGCATTTACCCATGTAGCTCCCCCATCAGTAGATTTGATCACACCTGTGGCATCTATTGCTACATAAAGCGTGTTAAAATCTGTGGGGTCTACTTCAATGTCATCATATCGTTCAGAGTTCGAACTTCTCATTCTCGTCCATGTGGCACCTCCGTCTAAAGTTTTATAAATGGCTCCTTGCAAACCAGTGCCCCACACAGTATTTCTTGTGGTCGCAACTACAATATTCTCGTCGTTCGGATCAACGGCAATCCTAGACACATTCTTGAAATCTGGAAAATCGGACGGATTTGCAATTTGTGTCCAGCTTTCACCCTTGTCCAGAGACTTAAACATCCCTGCTCCATCGATATCGTCCGTGAAATGCTCACCAGTTCCTGCATAGATGACAGAAGGATTTGCTGGTGACATAGCCAAGGTGTTGGTACCAAGGTTAGGAATGTCGTTGGACACAAAGGTCCAGTTTATTCCTCCATCGGTAGTTTTCCAGATTCCTCCTGAGGCTGATCCAGCAAGCCAGCTTAGGCCAGAAGCATCATCAGGATCGATGATCAGTGATCGAGTTCTTCCTGCAACATTGCCTGGACCTCTCTCAACAAAGTTGAGATCATCTCCTCTAGACCGAGATCTTTTCATTCTTGCCTTTGCTTTAAGGTACTCTTCCAAGACTTGATTTTCACTATATTCTGGACCTAGTGCTCCTTCTCTTGTACGCAGTTCTCTTTGAATAGCAGCATGGATATCAGGTTGATCCACTTTTGGGGATTTCCCCTCAGCTTTTCTTTCAATCTTATCTAAAGCATATTTTTCATACTCACTGAGTGTTTTTTCACTCTCGTTCATTCCGTCCTCTCGGACTAGCATCATCACTGCGCATACAATAGCTATGCCTACAATGATTAAGCTAGATTTTAAAATGTTACTTCCTCTCATACTTAAACAATGTTACTTCTGATTTAATGTTGTTTTCTTTCCGGTTTTAGCGTCTATATAGTAGACAAATGATTTCTGTCCGTCCTTATCCTGAATGACCTCTGGTGTCTCTTGCACCTTCACAATTGCTTCTTCATGCCACGAGACAAACCCATTGATTTTTACAGGGCCATAGGTAATTGCCTGTGTATCCTCATTTAATACAAGGAAGGCGATTCGACCATTTTGCAGTGAACTCTGATAGATCGTGAATGTGCCTTTTGCTAGTTTCTCATAGGAGTCACCTAGCTGCTTTTCTATGGTCGCTTCAACGCTCCCAACGGTATTCTTTTCTTGGTTTTTACACTCGGTCAATAGAAGGATGACAAACAAAAGGACTAGCGCTTTCGAAAGATTCATTTAGGGTTAGGGTTAAATTTGATCAGCTCTAAACGATCAGCTCTTGAGTAATTACACTGAGAACTGATACTTAATTTTAATAGCCAACACTTTTGTTAGCATATCAAAGAAGCTGATTAAGATCGTGCAATATAATTCAGGAGTTCGAATACCAAAAACTACCATGATCTGGATCAGATCAGCCATGATTTGTAGGTTCTGAGCATAAAAAAAGGGAGCAACTGCTCCCTTAGTTTTTTAGAATTGATACAGAATCATTCCTCAGTCTCTTCCGTTGCTTCCTCAGCTTCAGCCTCTACTTCAGAAGATAAAGAGTCTACCTCCATTTCGATTTCCTCCATAGCATCTTCCGCTGCAGCATCCATATCGTCTGCTTCTTCTTCAGCTGCTTCCATTGTTTCCTCAGCTGCTTCTCCTACTTCTTCAGTAGCATCTTCCGCCTCTTCCTTTGCCGAAGAAGAAGATGTGCAAGCGCCTAAAAAGGAAACCATTGCTAGTAGTAATAAAACTTTTTTCATATTTCGTTAGGTTTAGAAAATTTGGTTAAAACTATCAGTATGTTTTTCTTTTACAAAATTAAAATTGCAAAAACCGTCAATTTAGGAAATAAAAATCCAATGATACAGTTGTTTTTGAAGAACCAATAAATGACAGACTGTCTTTAAATTGTGGTTATTCATATCAAAACACGCCAATATGGCATAAAAAACGCGAGAATTTGCTTTGGAATGTCATTTGATACTTTCCGATTGTATCAATAAATGGAGGAATAATGAATTTTAATAATTATACAATAAAGGCACAGGAGGTACTTCAAAAAGCTACGGAACTAGCATCTGGTGCTGGTCAGCAAGTGATTGAGACGGGCCACCTTCTACAAGCGATACTTAAGTCGGACGAGAATCTTATTTCCTTTCTTTTAAAGAAACTTGGTGCAAATAAGCAGATGATTAGTAGTCCACTGGAAGAGGTGGTGTCATCGTATCCTAAAGTATCGGGAGGTCAACCATACTTGTCAAATGCTGCTGCTAAATCGTTGCAGAAAGCAGAAAGCTATCTTAAAGATTTCGGAGATGAATACGTCGCTGTTGAGCATATCATCTTGGGTATTTTGGATGGTAGCGATAAACCAGCTCAAGTTCTGAAAGATGCAGGTTTCCAAGAGAAGCTGTTAATAGCTGCCATTAAGGAGTTGCGAGGTGGAGAGAAGGTCACTGATCAAAATGCTGAGTCGAAATACCGGTCGTTGGAGAGATATTCTAAGAACCTAAATGATTTGGCTAAGAAGGGAAAGATTGATCCTGTGATCGGTAGAGATGAGGAGATCAGGAGGGTGCTGCAGATTTTAGCTAGAAGGACAAAAAACAATCCGATTTTGCTTGGTGAACCGGGCGTAGGTAAGACCGCAATCGTAGAAGGAATGGCTCAGCGAATCGTGGATGGCGATGTTCCAGAGAACCTCAAGTCGAAAACCATCATTTCTTTGGACATGGGTTTATTAGTTGCAGGAGCTAAATATAAAGGTGAATTCGAGGAGCGCTTGAAAGCTGTGATCAAGGAAGTTACCGACAGCAATGGTGAGATTATTCTGTTTATCGATGAGATACATACCCTGATAGGCGCAGGTGGAGGAGGCGAAGGAGCCATGGATGCTGCAAACTTGCTCAAACCAGCATTGGCCCGAGGCGAATTGCATGCAATCGGAGCTACCACCCTGCAGGAGTACCAAAAATATATTGAGAAAGACAAAGCCCTAGAACGTCGCTTCCAATCCATAGTGGTTGATGAGCCAACCGTCACGGATGCCATCTCTATTCTTAGAGGCATCAAGGATAAATACGAGATTCACCATGGTGTAAGAGTGAAGGATGATGCGGTAATCGCTGCGGTAGAGCTTTCAAGCAGATATATATCGGATAGGTTTCTTCCAGACAAAGCAATCGATTTGATGGATGAAGCTGCTTCGAAATTGCGGATTGAGATCGATTCTCTGCCAGAAGAGCTGGATGAACTGAATCGCAAGATCATGCAGCTGGAGATAGAAAGAGAGGCGATTCGTAGGGAGAAAAATAAGGATAAAGAAAAGCAACTCAACAAAGAGATTGCAGACTTGGAGGCAGATAGAAACGAATTGAAAGCAAAATGGGATAATGAAAAATCTGTTATTCAAGGGCTGAGGGAAGAGAAAGAGAATATTGAGGCCTATAAGACCGAAGCGGAGCAAGCAGAACGGGCTGGTGAGTACGAGAAGGTAGCTGAAATTAGGTATGGGAAGATTGTAGAGGCTGAACAAAAGCTTACAGCTTATCAGGAGCAGTTAGCGGAGATGCAAGGAGAGAAAAGCCTGCTGAAGGAGGAAGTGGATTCAGAAGATATCGCAGAGGTGGTGGCAAAGTGGACAGGTATTCCTGTCTCAAAAATGTTGCAAAGTGATCGAGAGAAGCTGATACACCTTGAGGATGAACTTGGAAGAAGGGTGGCAGGTCAGACAGAAGCGATTCAGGCAATCTCTGATGCGGTTCGGAGAAGTAGGGCCGGATTGCATGATCCTAAAAGACCGATTGGTTCGTTCATCTTTTTGGGAACAACTGGGGTAGGGAAGACAGAACTAGCCAAAGCTTTGGCTGAATACCTCTTCAACGATGAAAACTCGATGGTCAGGATTGACATGTCTGAATATCAGGAAAGACATGCGGTAAGTCGCTTGATTGGTGCCCCTCCAGGATATGTAGGTTATGATGAAGGTGGCCAATTAACTGAGGCTGTGCGAAGGAAGCCATACAGTGTGATTTTGCTAGATGAGATAGAGAAAGCACATCCTGATGTCTTCAACATTTTACTGCAAGTACTTGATGATGGTCACCTGACGGATAACAAAGGCAGAGTAGCGAACTTCAAGAACACCATCATTATCATGACTACCAATATTGGTTCTGGATTGATTCAGGAGAACTTTGAAAGACTAGATAGCCAAAACCCAGAGCCAGTGATCGAGGAAACCAAGAATCAGGTGTTCGAATTATTGAAAAAATCGGTAAGGCCTGAGTTTTTGAATCGAGTGGATGAGACTATCATGTTCCGACCATTGAGTCAGGAAGACCTGCAGAAGATTGTGGGAATCCAGTTTAGGTTGATACAAAAAAGGTTGGCCGAAAATGGAATAAAGATCGAGGCAGATGAAAAAGTATTGCAGCATTTGGGAGACATTGGCTTTGATCCACAGTTTGGAGCCAGGCCTTTGAAGCGGGTATTGCAGCGAGAAATTCTCAATGAATTGTCGAAAGAAATATTGGTTGGGAACGTAGCGAAAGATTCTGTAATTGGTGTAACGCTTTCTGACTCTAAGGAGGTTGAATTCCTGAATCTGGATAAGGTAGAGATAGCCGGCTGATGTCGTTCATTCGGTTTCTAAAGAGATGCCTTTGGCTTGTGCTGGTAGGAACAATGATAGCGTTTCACAATGTCTACCGCCAGGAATTCAAGGCGAAAGATCCAGTTGAAGTAGTAATTATAGAAGATGAAGAAGAGTAGGTTTACCTGCTCTTTTTCTTCTTATCTGGAACTTCTTTTCCGATTTATCCATTACATTTAATTCTTTATTCACCCGTAACAAGTACGTCATGACTGCAGAAGCAATTCAATCAGAGATCACAGCGCTAGAGGCTCAATTAACAGGAGACATGTTTTCCGATATGGAAATCAAAGACAAAATCCACAATCTCAAGATGAAGCAGAATGGCACCCGTCCCATGAACTCTGAGATTGAGTGTGTGGGTTGCGGTAGCTAAGTAGTTTTCTTAAAAAGACCTAGAAGCCCGAAATTTTAGTGATTTTGTGTTTCAATCTCGCAAGGCAAGGAAACCCTGGTGAGGTATTCTTGTCATTAGCCTGAAATATGATTCGTATGAAGACTAACCAGGCATTTTTCACCATTTTCTGCTTTGCTGTTTTCTTTTCAGTAGCTCAGGAAGAAGACAAATACGATTACCAAGCGAGTTTTGGCGCCCATGGTCACAGTAGTTTTGCGGTCGTCCGGTCGGGAAGCTACTATGGAATGATTGATCGTGAAGGGAAAGAGGTACTTCCTTTGGCCTATGAGAAGATCTACTCCTATGGCGAGCCTGGCGCTAACTGGGCTAAAGTCCAAAAGGATGGCTTATACGGTTTCATCGACCGTTCGGGTGCCGTCTTGATCAAACCTATTTATGACCGCATCTACTCCTTTGGAGAAAAAGGGATAAACTGGGCCCTTGTCCTCAAAGATGGATTATACGGGTTTATTGATCGTAGCGGTAAGGAAATCGTTCCACCCATCTATTCAAGTATCAACTCTTTTGGATCCCATGGAGTGACCTGGGCCAAAGTCCAGCGAGAAGGAAATTATGGTTTCATTGACCGTAGCGGAAAAGAGGTCGTTCCTGCAAAGTATCAACGTGTGGGAAGTTTTGGATCTATTGGTAGAGATTGGGCTAAGGTAGAGACCAATGGCTTGGTAGGATTCATCGATCGTGCAGGCGTGGAGATTGTGCCTCCTACATACAATGCAGTCTCATCTTTTGGCACGGTGATCAATCACTGGGCCAGAGTGGAGAAAAATGGACTCTACGGTTTTCTAGATCGTGCTGGAAAAGAGGTGGTCAAGCCTTCTTATGAACGAATTTATAGTTTTGGGAGCAAGGGTGTTTCTCACCTGGCGATGGTTAGGAGAAATGGAAGGTACGGCTTTATTGATAAATCTGGAGCGGAGGTGCTTACCCCCATTTACGACAAGATTAGCTACTTTGATAAAGAGAATTCCAATTGGTCGCTGGTAGAGAAGGATGGAAAATTTGGCTTTATAGATAAGAGTGCCAAAGTAGTTGTACCTGTAGCAATGACGGACTTAAGCAACAGCTTTCATGAATTAAGCAATCATTTCGATTCTAAAGGGACACACTTAGGTAATGTAGGTCCGGTAAAAAAATACTGGGTCAGCGATTTTGTTGGGAAGTATGCGCTCATTAAGAGCAAGAAAACCTGGCAGTTGGGAGTGATTGACCAATCTTTTGATGTGATTGTTCCGGTGGATTACAAGAAGATCATGGTGGATGAAAAAGGCAATATTCACGTGTGGAAGTGATAAAAATGAAAATGCCACTCTAATCACGAATCGAATTAAAGTGGCAACCTCCAATTTTTATCAAATATTTACTTCCCAAATGCGTCTGCTAGCAAGACTTTCATTTCTTCCCAGCTGGCACTATCAGCTTCAGCATTGTAAGCAAGTGCCCCACTAAGCATCTCATGTTGGCTTGCGATCTCGTCTGCACCTTTGTTGGTAAAAGCATGCACTGCTCCTTCATATGAAACATACTTGTAATCGACCCCAGCAGCATCCATTACCATCTTGAAATCTTCTACTTGCTGACTACTGATCATTGGATCATCTGCACCATTCGCAACAAGCACCTTCGCTTTAACAACACCTGCAGTGTCAGGCATGATCGGAAGACCTAGTCCGGCATGAAAAGCAGCAACGGCATCTAGGTCATATCCAGCACTGGCCATAGAGAGTGCCATAGTGCCTCCAAAGCAATAGCCAACCACGGCAATCTTTTCAGAATCTACGTTTGGATGATTTTTTAGCTGTTCTAAGGCGCTCTCAAAACGGACTTTGGCAAGATCCATATTGCTAACCACAGCTGTCATATACTTTCCTGCATCATCTGGATGGCTGGTGTTCTTACCATCTCCGTACATATCAAGAGCGAAGGCAACATATCCTAGATCTGCTAGCATATCAGCACGCTCACGAGAATGCAAATTATGACCCCACCATTCGTGGATAACCAATACTCCAGGTTTCTTTTCCGTACTTTCTTCTCCAGAGGCAAAATACCCCTTTAATGTAGTGGTATCTGCTGTGTA
>JABSPG010000128.1 GCA_013214445.1 Ekhidna sp.
AGATTCATCAATGAATGTTATTGATGATGGAATTTCGATTAAACCAAAAGATGGATTAAGAATTAATCCTACTGGTATGTTTACAAAATTAATCTCCTTTTTTAAGAAAAAGTCTCAAAAAGAAGCAGATTTTACTATTGATATAAATCATAATAACAAGGATGGATTATCTATTAATAATGCAGAAGACAGATCTATTTTAAAGATAAAAGGTAATGGAAACATTGGTGTTAATACTGAAGAGCCAAAATATAATTTACATGTTGAGGGTATATTAGGCATGAATTCTCGTGTTGGAACATTTGAGAATGGAGAGGTTTCTGCAAATGTGCGCCAATGAAAATATCATTGTAGCAAACCTTACTACCTCAGCTAATATTTTCCACCTGATGAGAAGACAAGTCACATGGGATTTTAGAAAGCCAGCTGTGGTCTTCTCTCCAAAGTCATTGCTTCGTCATCCTGGTGTCGTGTCTCCTATGAAGGAGTTTACTTCAGGAAAATTCAGAGAAGTCATTGGGGATGATTTTGTGACTAACAAGAATGTGACCAAGGTGCTTTTCTGTTCAGGAAAAGTATACTTTGATCTTCTTGAGGAACAGAAGAAAAAGAAGCGGAAAGATGTTGCAGTTGTAAGGGTAGAGCAGATTTATCCTTGGCCCCAAAAGCAGATAGATGCTATAGTAAAGAAGTATAATAATCCTAAGTTAGTCTGGGTGCAAGAAGAGCCAAAGAATATGGGTGCGTGGAGTTTTGTGAAAACTCGTATTGATATGGACATTGATATTGTCGGACGAAAGTTCAGTGCCTCACCAGCAACTGGTTATTCAAAGGTTCACAAAGAGGAGCAAGTGGCACTAGTTACGAAAGCATTTGAAATATAGTTGATGGCCTTTGCCACATTGATAAAACATTAAACAAGAAGAAAATGAGTCTTGAAATGAAAGTTCCAGCAGTAGGTGAGTCAATCACTGAAGTCACAGTAGCATCATGGTCAAAGAATGATGGAGATACTGTTGAGATGGATGAAGTAATCTGTGAGTTGGAATCGGATAAAGCCACATTTGAAGTTACTGCTGAAGCTGCAGGAAAGCTAAGTATTAAGGCACAAGAGGGCGATACGCTGGAGATTGGTGCAGTGTTGTGTGAAATTGAGGAGGGTGCAAGTGCTCCTTCCGCATCTATATCTTCCGGTGATACGACATCAAGTGTTGACGAATTACCTCCTGCTGAGACACAAGCAACAGGCGAGGTGCTTGAGATGAAAGTGCCTGCAGTTGGGGAATCTATTACAGAAGTTACGATTTCTAATTGGGCTAAAGGAGATGGTGATTTCGTGGAATTGGATGAAGTAATTGCCGAGATCGAGTCCGATAAAGCCACATTTGACCTGACTGCAGAGGCGCAAGGAAACCTTCAAATAGTAGCGCAAGAAGGAGATACGTTGGAAATAGGTGCTTTGATATGCAAAATCGAAGTGATGACAGGGGGAGCTCCTTCTGTTGAAAATGTGTCTACTTCCTCGTCGACTGAGTCAAACGTATCTGACGCACCAAATAGAGAATCATATGCAACAGGCCATGCCTCCCCAGCAGCAGCGAAGATACTAGATGAAAAGGGGATACCTGCCTCGGAGGTTTCGGGTACAGGTGTAGATGGCCGAATTACGAAGCAAGATGCACTGAAGGCAGAAAAGAAAGCAGTCGAAGTTCCGAGTGATAAAAAGCCTGCAAAGCCACAATACGATGCACCTGTGCTTGGTGGAGGTGTTAGTCGAGAACGAAGAAGTGAAAAAATGTCGTCACTTCGTAGAACTGTCTCCCGACGGTTGGTAGCAGTGAAAAATGAAACGGCCATGTTGACCACATTTAATGAGGTGAACATGAAGCCAATCATGGATCTGAGAAAAAAGTATAAAGAGGAGTTTAAGTCCAAGCATGAAGTAGGGCTGGGCTTTATGTCCTTCTTCACTAAGGCAGTTTGTGTGGCATTACAGGAATGGCCTGCCGTTAATGCACAGATCGATGGTAACGAAATGATTTTTAGTGACTACTGTGATATTTCAATTGCAGTATCTGCTCCCAAGGGATTAGTTGTTCCTGTGATTCGAAATGCCGAAGCTATGAACTTTGTTAAGATAGAGAAAGAGGTAATCAGGCTGGCAACCAAGGCAAGAGATAACAAATTGAGTATTGAAGAAATGGAGGGTGGTACTTTCACCATTACAAATGGTGGGGTATTTGGATCGATGATGTCTACTCCTATAATTAATGCGCCACAATCTGCTATCTTAGGAATGCACAATATTGTTGAACGAGCGGTAGTAGAGAACGGAGAGGTGGTAGTAAGGCCAATGATGTATGTTGCGCTATCTTATGATCATAGAATAATAGATGGGCGTGAGTCGGTTAGTTTCTTGGTAAGAGTAAAGCAGTTGTTGGAGGATCCTACTCGACTACTTTTAGGAGTTTAAGTAAAATTTTAACATCTCACAATCAAAATTTCCAAAGTTATGGATTATCAAGTTGTAGTAATTGGATCTGGTCCTGGTGGTTATGTTGCAGCAATTCGCTGCTCTCAGTTAGGATTGAAAACAGCAATCATTGAGAAATATGAGACGCTGGGTGGAACCTGTCTAAATGTGGGATGTATTCCCTCGAAAGCACTTCTTGATTCTTCGGAGCATTATCACAATGCTGAGCACACGTTCAAGACACATGGGATTGATATAAATAAACCAAAGGTGAACTTGAAGCAAATGATCAGCAGGAAAGCAGATGTTGTTAAGCAGAACACTGATGGGATTGACTATCTTATGAAGAAGAACAAAATCGATGTTTTTCATGGGATGGGAAGCTTCATTGATAAGCATACGATTCAGATTGATGGGAAAGAGCAAAAGCAGATTACAGCTGAGAAAATAATTATCGCGACAGGATCTAAGCCTGCAAATCTTCCTTTTATCGAACTAGACAAGGAACGAGTAATTACGAGTACTGAAGCTTTAGAGCTCAAAGAAGTACCAAAACACATGATAGTGATTGGTGGAGGTGTGATTGGCATGGAATTAGGTTCAGTATATGGTAGGTTAGGGGCAAAAGTATCTGTAGTAGAGTATCTCGATGGAATTATACCAAGTATGGATACTACAATGGGAAAAGAACTGCAAAAGTCGCTCAAAGGATTAGGGTTTAATTTTTATCTAGGACACAAGGTCACCTCGGTTGAAAGAAAAGGTAAAAACGTATCCGTAAAAGCTGAGAATAAGAAAGGCGAGGTTGCGGAGATCAAAGGTGACTATTGTTTGGTGTCCATCGGTAGAAGACCTTATACAGATAAGCTTGGCTTGGATAAAGCTGGCGTAAATATGGATGATCGTGGCAGAATTGAAGTAGATGGTCACTTAAGAACCAATGTTGAAAATATCTATGCAATTGGTGATGTGGTGAAGGGAGCAATGCTTGCCCACAAAGCTGAAGAAGAGGGTGTTTTTGTGGCTGAAACAATTATGGGGCAAAAACCTCATATCAACTATAACTTGATCCCGGGGGTAGTCTATACTTGGCCAGAAGTCGCATCTGTAGGTTATACAGAAGAGCAGTTGAAAGAGCAAGGGAAAAAATATAAAACGGGAAAATTCCCTTATAAGGCGCTAGGTAGGGCTCGTGCAAGTATGGATACTGACGGCCTGGTTAAGATCTTGGCAGATAAGGAAACAGATGAAATTCTAGGTGTTCACATCGTAGGTGCTAGAGCTGCTGATATGATTGCAGCAGGAGTGACCGCTATGGAGTATCGTGCATCTGCGGAAGATATTTCTCGAATGTCGCATGCACACCCCACGTATATGGAAGCTTTCAAAGAGGCAGCATTGGCTGCAACAGACAACCGACCAATACATATGTAAAGAACTATCTGGGGAGCAGAACTTTAAATGTTGTTCCTTCCCCAAGTTTGCTTTCTGCTGATATCTTTCCCTTAAGTCGTTCTACAGCACGCTTTAAAATGTGAAGTCCTAAGCCTGTTCCTTCGATTGTTCGATTTGCACGGAAGAACATTGTGAAAATATTCTTTATTGTTTCTTCATCCATGCCAATGCCATTGTCTTGAGCCTCTATCTCAATATCATTAGAATTCTGTTTGATTGAGATTTTTATATAAGGTTCATTTTTGTCTTCCAGTCTAGCATATTTTATCCCATTCTCGATAAGGTTTTGAATAATGGTATTTATTAATGCCCACTCTGCCTCGTACTTGATCTTATCTTCTACATTGATATCGAACTTAACAAGCTCGTAGTTCGGTAAAAATTTGTAGGAAGCAATACAATCATAAATGATTTTTTCAAAGTCGATTTCCTGCTTGATTTCTTCATTGAAGGACATCTTAGTTAGGTTCAGCAGGCCGTCTAGAATGTCGTTTAGCCTATTTGCTTGGATCTCGTAGTCATCAAGAAATTTCAGTGCGGTCTTATCCTTTATCTCCATCTGGGCGATGTAGTTGAGGCTCATTAGTGACGTGACAGGACCTTTTAAATCGTGTGAAATTCTGTAGAAAAATGAGTCTAATTCGATTTTTTTCTGTTCGATGGCATCAGCTTTTTCTCTTTGGGCATTGGCCTCTATTTCTAAGGCCTGCATCTTCGAAATCACATCATACCCTTCAATAACCTTAGCAGTTCTGTCATTTATTACACTCTCCTTCTCTTCAATGTACTGGGATAGGTATTTAAGTGCCAGCTCAAAATCTCCTTCCTTCTTTGCAATTTGATGCAGTAGCTGATTCGCCTTAAACTTTATTAGAATGATTTTATTCTTGTTACTGTACTGCAGGGCTTTTATTAAGGTTTCTTTGGCCTCTTTTACCCTGTCCATCTCGATGTACAGTGCTCCTAGCTTGTGATAGCTCATGGCCCATCCAAGCTTTTCCCCCATTTCTTCGTGTATCTTAATGGATTCTAAAAAGTCCTTCTCAGCTTGTTCAAACTGTGCAGTCTGCGTAAAGACCTTTCCACGTCCATAAAGGGCAAATGCCAACCCTCTAGTGTCACCGGTCTTTTCTTTGATTGCGATAGACTCTTCAATGATCTCAAGTGCTTTTGATATATTATTTTGATTTAGATATAAGCCGGACAGAGGGTTATAGGCATTAGAAACAAGGTTTGGGTCCCCTGCGGCCTTTCCAGCTTCTATTGAGGCTTCATAGGTGAGCATGGCACTTTTTGCATCACCAAGGTATTCGTACACCGTACCCATGGATTTGTGTACTCTTGCTAAGTTGTGATGATCCTCTAGTCTGCGGTAGGTAGCAAGGCAATCTACTAGATTAGTCAATCCTTTGTGATAATCGTCGGTCTTGTATAGTGCTCCTGCAATGGTGTATTTTGCATCCGCAATTCCTTTCTCATCACCTAATTCCTCAAAATTTTCAATTGCTTCATTTGCAATATTTATTGACAAATCAAAGTCACCAATAATCATGTGGAAAAGTGCCAGATGGGATAACGACCTAGCTATGCAAAATTGATCCTCATTTTCTTTGCTTAGCGCGAGTGCCTTTTCTGCGAGCGCTATGCTCTGGGATAGGTTGTTTACTCTACTTGAGTAGGCCTTATCAAGTATTTCCTTGATTTTATTCCGCACAGATGTTTCAGAAACTTCCAAAGATGAGGGTAGCTAGTGAGATCCGATAAGCAAGATAAAATACCTAGATAGATTAAATGTGGGAATAGGGGATTTATCTACTGATGCATTTGGTAATTAAGTGGATACACTGTAAGAATATATAAGCAATTTACTTAACTACCATAGTTACTTCGGGGTGAAATCGTCAAGAATTATGGCTTCATTAATTAATTCGTGCATTGGTATCTTGCTGAGAAAGTGGAGGTCATAAATATCAATCCCGGCAACCTGCTTCCTTCCTTTCCGATGTAGTAGGCCTTGAGAATTTGATAACAATGAGCCTTTTGGGAAAGCTAACTCTATACCATCATTTTTGATTGGGTTAAGATAGCAGACTATGCTCCGTCTGTGATAGGTAGGTATACGCCATTTTATTTTAGCTTCTAGATCATATTCGTCGGATAGCTTCTGATGTAAAAAAGAAACGATGGCTCTCTGAGAGCCATCGAGTAAGTAAAGAAAATCGGCTACATTTTTCATTTGATTTTGAAATGAGGATTGTAGATAAGTCCAATCAGATTACCCCAAGGATCGAGAAGTGTTGTCACCTCTATATCTCCACCTACATTTTTTACTGGTGTATGTTCAGTAGCGCCAAGCTCCAAAAATCGTTTATGCTCTGCATTTATATCCTCTACTCCCCAGTAGGCCTCTACATTATCACCCTTCTTTTGATCCTTCTTCTCAGGGTATAATCCTAATTCATAACCTCCTATTTCAAATCCGATATAGAACGATTCGTCAAAGTAAGGCTCTATTCCAAATGCTTGTATGTACCAGTCTTTTGCCAATTCCATGTCTGGTACCAAATAGATAACCGTTCGCAAGCCCAAAATGGTGTTTTTCATTTCCTCCTCCTTTTAACCGAATACCTCAAAATAGTTCTTAGCTTTTCTTCAGCAGTCTTTCTGGGATCGCTCAGATAGATTTCGTGATGATAGCCATTGATTTCAAGTCCATTTTCGGATGCGAATTTCATGATTTTGTCAATTGTCTCTTGCTCTTCATCATAACTGCCGATGTGAAGACTTTGAACACATAAACCATCATTGATCAATTCAAGTATTACTTCATCCTCGTCTAACAAACCTGGATTTTTTGATTTGACCTGCTGCATAGCTCTGTAATAGTGATCTCCTTCAACAAAGTCAGGCATACGGATCGTAATTTTCCAGTTCCACTGATCTGCAGGTGTATCAGGAAATAGATGCTGGACGTCAAGCCCTCCATCTATCCACCAATAACCCTCCATTTTTGGTACAACGAAATCCATATCTGCTGATTTACATATAAATTTCACCGCATAGGCGACTGAATATAGTTTGTCTAAGGCCTTCATAAAATCTGCAGATTTTGGATTGCCCTGGCCAGCAATACTCAGGTAGTAGTAACTGTCTAGGTCCAAAAGGACTGGTTTCTTAGCTGCGTAATAGTAGTGACGGTCCTCCTTTTGGAGATTTAGTTTTTCTAGTACTGCTTCCATGGTCTATCGTTTAAAAGTGTTGATTATTTCATAATGATTCATTTGTATTGATTCTTCATCAATAATCTCAAAGACAGCTGCGGCCTTATGATTAGTTGCGACATCTTTCGCAGCTCCCAGTGCAGCCGATTTACTGGTCCAAAGGACAATATCCGTCCATTGACCCTCTTCATTTACTGCAAATGACCTTTCAATAAAGCCGGGATACGCTCTAACGATCTCATTCAACTGAGACAGCTTTTGTACAGCTTCTTCTTTGCTAATTCCAGACTTCAATTGGAATGTAACCACCTCAAGAGTACTGTTAACTGGTGTTTGTGATTGGCATTCTAGAACTGCTAGCATGCTCAATAGAATTATTATCTGTTTCATGAAAACAAAAAAAGCAGGCATAGTGACAGCCCTATGTCACCGTCTTATTAAAAAAGGAACTTATTTAAAGTACGATGTGTGATGGTCGAAAAGCTCTTTGGCTATGGTGGCAGCAAAACCCTGTAATTCTGAAGGGGAAGTTATCTTAACCTCGTTTCCGTACGACATAAGCCACCGTGCGAAATAATCATAGTATGGTGTTACAAATTTCATTTCGTATTTACCGTCTGCTAATTTTTTCTCTTCCACAAAGCCTTGGTAGTACTTTTGTTCTCCCATGAATCTTACAGCCATAGAAGAGGCTGTAATCGTAACTTCTTTTGCATCAGTCCCAATCAGTGTTTGGTTCAAGAAGTCGAGGTAGTTTGGGTGTTTGGCAGGATTGATTTCTTCAGTTAGGATCGTTACTTTTTCAATTCGATCTGCTCTGAAATCTCTTAGATCTTGTCGTAAACGGCAGAATGCGATGAGGTGCCACCTCCCTGAGTAGAAAACCATTCCAAGTGGTTCTACATCACGTGTGGTTGTAGAGACATTGTAATGAGAGTAGTATTTTATGTTAATCAGTTTATTTGTTGCAACGCCAAGCTGAATTTCTGAAATATGAGAATTTGGTGTAGGGTTTGGGGAGGGACTAGGTCTAATTGCAACTCGCTCTTCCAAGTTATCTAAGTACTCTTTATCTGTATATTTAAGAACGGCTTTGATTTTATACATCGCCTTTTCAAAGCTTTCGATGGTTTGTGGGTCAGCACTCTGTTCTACAAATTTTGCTCCCATTAGGATGGCACTTGCCTCTTCCTTGTTGAAAACCACTGGAGGAAGGTGATATCCTTCAACAATAAAATAACCATCTCCCGCATTTCCACCGATAGGTACTCCCGAGTCTATTAATGAACGAATGTCTCTGAAAATTGTCCTTCTTCCGACTTCAAAGCGTTCTTCTAATTCTCCAATCAACACACGTGGTTTTCCCTGAAGGTGGATGAGGAGTGCATTTAGTCTGTCTATACGATTCATTGTGACTACAAGACAATGAAAATGGATTTGGTATTAGAGTTTTTCATAAATTTTGGAATCAAGCTTAACGAAATTAAAGCCTGTCCAAAACGAGTCACTGAAATCATCTTCGGCATTCTCAAAAAATGAGTCATCGATATTCATGGCTAATTCCATATCGGGAACTTCACTTATTACCTTCGATTCATTAATAACCAAAATTGCCTCATAGTTGTAATTTTTACTAAGGCTATTCCCATTAAATGTGACACCTACGAGTTGAAAAACTCCATCTTTCTGATCATATTCTTCTTTCCAAGACACTGATTCCCAAAATGAATAACGCTCTATTATCGGTTGATATTCAATTTGGATAATAGCTAATGATTCTTGTTCAATATAGATTTTACCTGTGGTATTTCCCTTTGTGTTCTTTGGCTCAAATTCCACGATCAACACTTCGTAACTTCCCATGTTGGTAGTGCCAGTGTAGAAATAATCATAGTTCTTTCTGTTCTTCTGATCCAAGAATGAACCGGATCTCCAGATAGAACTTTGCGCCATGTCACTAGCATTTCCTCCGAGTATGTCTTCAGATTCTAATGAGTTTTGAAAGACTTTTTTTCTGGTTCTAAGTGGTTTTACAAGCGGAGTGCTGTACTTATCGATATTGCTG
>JABSPG010000129.1 GCA_013214445.1 Ekhidna sp.
AAATAAATGAAATCCAGTATTTTACGGATGTTGGCAGCCTATTTGGCATATAATAGGCAAATTTGAAAGCCATGATTAAGACACTATTTCTATCGAGTATCAGGAACCTTTGGAAGAACCGGGTAACATCAGCCATAAATATTCTGGCATTGACGCTAGGCTTGAGTAGTATCCTCTTCTTATATGTTCAAAGAAGATACGAAGGAAACTTTGACACACATCAACCGAAAGCCGATCAGATCTACAGAGTGAACCTGACCCAAGCTTATCCCAACAGAACGGTAAAAACTGGGAATAGCCAATCGATGCTTATCAAAGCGATTCGTAACGAATATCCAGAATTAGAGAGTGCATTTCAGGTTATTGGACCAAAAGGTGGTTTGGTAACGGTGAATCCTAATACTTCCGAAGAAAAAATATTTGAAGAGAGATTTAATGTCTTTTATGCAGATTCTGTATTTCTGAAGTACATGGACTATGATTTCATTGCGGGAAATATGCGGACCGCACTCGATGATCCAAACTCTGTGGTCCTCTCTAAAAGGGTGGCCAATAAGTACTTCCCGGAACTTGAAGGTCGTGAATTGGATGTGATAGGTAAGCAGTTAAACTACGTTGATTCCTTGACTGTATATGTCACAGGTGTGGTAGATAGTCCGCCAAGCAATAGCAACTTTCCTTTTCAATTACTTTTTTCATCTGAGGTGTACTACAAAAGGAATGGCTGGGACAGGGATAACTGGTATAATGTGGCACAAGGAATGACATTTATGGTCCTGGGTAAGGGACAGGATCCAACGCAGTATGAAGAGCGTTTTCCTGAGTTGGTTTCCAAATACAGAACCGAAGAGGAAGCAGAAATCGTCAGTTATTCACTTTTGAATTTAAAGGAACTGCATGGAGCTCCGGAGTGGGGGTTCTCCGGAAACTATGCGGAGAATGAAGCAATGAAGATAGGGTTTACCGCAGTAGGCCTATTCATCTTACTGTCTGCCTGCATCAACTTCATCAATATTCAAATGGCGCAAGTGTTGACCAGGAGCAAGGAAGTAGGAGTAAGGAAAGTACTTGGAGGCACTAAAACACAACTGGTTGTCCAGTTTTTAGTTGAGACCCTAATCCTGACCACTGTATCCTTCTTTATGGCACTATGGATCACAGAATTGGCACTTAGGGGATGGAATGGATTGCTAACCATCGTTCGCATGGACATGCAATTGGACGTTTCTGTAATTTATTTTGGTTTTGCCCTAATCACGGGAGTGAGTCTCTTATCAGGTATCTATCCCGCTTTGAAGCTTTCATCGTTTAATCCTTCCGAGTCACTAAAAAGTGGGTTTTCTGCACTTACAGGTAAAATGGAAGGGCTCAATGTGAGACAAGTCTTAGTCATTACACAGTTCATTATCACCCAGATACTAATCATTTGCACCATCGTAATAGCCTCTCAGATGGACTATTTTGTCAATAAGGATATGGGATTCAATAAAGATGAAATGGTCACCATTCAAACCTACAGTCCCAGCCCTCAACAGGTAGATCTACTTATCAATGAGATCGAAAGTATGCCTGAGGTCGAAGAATTCACCTTTTCTTCTGGTCCTCCAATAGACTTCACGAGTAGGTACAATACGTCCTTTATAGAAGTGGGACATGAGGACAAAGGAGACTTAGAGACCAGAAATAAATTCATTGATCACAGGTATTTAGATATTTATGACATTGAATTGCTTGCCGGAAGAAATTTTCGGAGGGAAGAATACAATGACACCATTGACGCCTTCATCGTGAACGAAACTTTTGCACGGCAATTGGAGGTGAGTACGCCAGAAGAGGCGATCAATAAACGCATCAGATGCTATGGAGTAGAGGCTAGGATCGTGGGGATTACCAAAGACTTTCATGTCGATGGATTAAGCGAAGAGATCAAGCCCTTGATTATGTTTCCGTTACAATCCAGGGTCAATCGTGCTGACTTAAGGATTTCGACCCAGAACTTACAACCTGCCCTAGCAAAACTCCGAGAAGTGTGGCTAAATACATTCCCAAGTCGATCATTCCAATTTGAGACATTGGATGACTACATTTTGGAATCTTATATAGTGGAAAACATCATGATGAAGAGTATCCGGATCTTCTCCATTGTTGCAATCTTGATCGGGTGCTTAGGTTTATATGCTTTAGTTTCATTCATGTCCATCAAACGAACCAAAGAGATAGGCATACGAAAAGTTCTAGGAGCTACTTACGGTCAAATACTGTACATCTTTTCCAGACGCTTTTTTATCCTCACGTTGGTGGCGTTCGTTATTAGTGCGCCTTTAGCTTACAAAGCGATGCAATTGTGGCTATCCAATTATGCTTATCGAGTTCCGCTGGATTGGAAAGTATTCACCCTAGGCTTTGTTGTGACCGTTTTGTTGACTTTGATAACTGTCAGTTCGATTTCATTGAAAACAGCTAAAACGAATCCTGCAGATACACTTCAGTTCGAATAATGGAACGGAAGGATGCTTGACAAGATCCATCGTTTATCCGGAGCAAGGTACTTGAGTAAGGTAGTGTGCTTTGTGTACCTTTAGCTCTGAATAAAAAATATATGATGCATTTGTGCATCATATACGGATATTGTAGCTCATTATCCACTGATATGCTCGAACTAACTAACAGACAAAGAGAATACCTAGGTCTAGACTTAATTGAATCGGACTGGGAACGCTTTGAGCTTAAAGCTGGGCCATATCAACCGGAAAGTACTCTTTACTTCGAAGGTGATTTTCTAAAGAAGCAAATTGTTTCAAACGAAAATCAATATTACGAATGGCCGGTAAACATCCAGACTCGGAGCAAGTCAATAATCCTCCCTAAAACATCAAAGGGAAAGGAAAAGAAACTGACTGCTGCAACTTTGGAAAAATACAAGCCTGATGGTGTTGCATTCGAATGGACGGTTAACGGAACCGTTTTTATCACCAACCATAACACTCAAATAAATTACTATTCCAATTTTCTTGAAGGTTTCAAAATCAATAATCCCGACGAATTAGCTAATTGGATAGAGAATTACATAAGTAGTTCACCTGATCACTACTTGGACGAATTGAGGGCATTTAAGGATGCCAATAGAAAGAATATCAAATACAAACCCGGTGATTTCTTTGCTTTTAAAGTCAGTCGAACGGAATTTGGATTTGGAAGAATATTGCTTGATGTCAATAAACTTAGAAAGAAGAAACTTATACCGAAACATCATGGCTTGCAACTAATAATGGGGCCTCCATTGCTAGTTAAAATCTATGGCTTTATGACGGATACTTTAGAAGTGGATTTGGAGGAGCTTGCTAAACAGAAAAGCCTACCCTCTGACTACATCATGGATAATCATATCTTCTACGGTGAAAATCCTATAATTGGGAACCTGCCATTGGAACCTGAAGAGTATGAATTTCCAATTTCTTTTGGCCGCAGCATTTCTGCTTTAAGACCGGGAATAACTTTTCTACAATGGGGATTTATTCACTTGGAGAAACCAATTGCTGAATTCAATAAATACCTTTCAAAAGATGATGGAGGCCTTGGTGAACACAACCCATATGGATACTATTCAAACGGGTTTTATCCTCGGTATATGACCAAGGACATAAAGAAAACCATCGAAGAGGGCAATTATCTGTTTGATAGTGAGCATTACAAGGATCAATGGGATCTTCGTAATCCTCTGAACAAGGAAATCAAAATAGAAATTTTAGAGAATTTCGGACTTGATCCGAACAAGTCATATCTCGAAAACTGTCAGAAAATCGGAATAGACCCAATTGCTGAACTAAAATAAACGAGCTACAACAGAAACTAAAATGAATATGCGAACTGAGCCCTTTGAAAGGGTATTACAAACTGGAAGCCCTAGCGCTTCTAGCAAATGGGACGCATACTCATTTTAAATGAGCGTTGTGTGTAACTATCAAGGTATTCTTAATGAAGAAACTTAACTATCAGACTGTAATCATAATAGTCTTTCTGGTGTTAATACTGGTCGCATTTGTGATGGCTCATATATACCCACACAGCTTTCTTTTTTTTGAAGAAATGAGGGTTTTCGAAATTTATAACTTCATTTTCATTCCTATTTTAAGTTTTATGTATTTGAAGTCATCAAGAAATGAATTTGTGAAACTTACGAAAAGGGGCAGTTTTAGATTGAATCGTTTTATTAAATCAAGATTCATATCACTGGCAATTCACTTTGGGTTCTATATATTCATCTTACGAACAACATTCATTTCCATCATACTGTATATCAACAGCAACATTGGAAATCAGACCAATTCAATTATCAGTGGAGTTGTAATCGAAAAAACAAATAAACCTGTGGGAGGACGAACTTCTGAAATATATAGGCTTACTATAAAATCTCACGATGAAACTATATTCAATTTAACTACCACTAAAACGCTGGTTCAAAAATATCAACTAGGCCAAAAGTTTCATCAGGAAATGAATGAAGGCTCTTTGGGTTTTTTCTATCTCAAAGAATAAAATAGATACAACATGGACCATATCGAGTCTTTTCTGCATTCTGGTTGCTCCAGGAAAAATCACTTATTTTTCTATGCCGATGAGAAAAAATCATGGAGAAAATCTCTGATTTTCTCTTCTTTTTGTCCTATATATTAAGTCACTCAAACGCCACTTCAGATAACCGGTCGTTACTGATTAGCCAAATCATCCATAACCAAAAAGAATGCTGATTGAGGGACTTTCCATAACAAGAGGCCTGACTTTTGTGTTCTAAGAAATGGTCTCTTATCGGTGTTCAGCTACTCACTTGAAAATGGTCACATTTCAAATTAGATTTATGGAAAGATGAGATTCCGAAATGTTTCATATTTACTTACTGCTCTTCTGTTATTGACAGTATACTCCTGCAGTGCGCCCTGCGATTGCAACGCCTCCGATTCTTCCTTCAAATCCGAACTCATTGAACAGTCACTACAGGACCTTTCTGACGACCAGCCAGCAGATGAGGAGATCAATTGGATTGTAAGAAACTCTGTCGATCGAGACTTAGAGGATATCAAAAAGGATGGCGTGCTCCGGGCACTCATCATTTATAGCAGTACAAGCTATTTTATCTATCGAGGACAGCCCATGGGATTTGAGTATGAGTTGCTTGAACAGCTGGCTGACCACCTGGAATTGGAATTGGAGCTGGTGGTCTCTTCTGATCTTGATACTGAATTCGAAGTACTGAATAGGGGGGACGTGGATTTGATCGCACATGGCATGACCGTCACCAACGAAAGAAAATGGGAAGTCGATTTTACGGAGTATTTGTACTTGACCAGGCAAGTTTTAGTGCAGAAGCAACCCGACGACTATTTAGATCTCAAATGGAGTGATTTACAAAAATCCTTGATCCATGACCCGATAGAACTGATCAATGATACGGTTTCTATTCGCAGGAACTCTGCTTATTCGGAACGGATGAGGAGCCTATCCAATGAAATTGGGGGTACCATTCACATCGATACCTTGGCGAGTCATTTGTCCACGGATCAAATAATCAAAATGGTAGCCGATGGCCAGATTAGGTATACCATAGCCGATGAGAATCTGGCTAAAATAAACGCCTCATATCACCCCATTTTGAAGATTGATGTGCCCGTTTCCTTTTCACAGCGGATAGCGTGGGTAACTCGCAAAAAGTCTCCAAATTTTCGGAAGGCCGTCAACGAATGGATACTTTCAGAGAGAAAGCGGACAAACTACAATGTGACCTACAATAAGTATTTCAAGAACAAACGAAATTTTCGTAGCAGAGCCAAGAGTGACTTCTACAGCTTAAATAGTCGGCAGATTAGCGAATACGACGATCTTATCAGAAAATACTCTAATGTCATAAATTGGGATTGGAGGCTGTTGGCCTCACAGATCTATCAAGAATCCAGGTTTGACCCCACGGCCAGCTCCTGGGCGGGCGCCAGGGGCTTGATGCAGGTTATGCCAGAGACTGCCAAGTCCTTGGGAATCAAAAATTTGAATAGCCCTTCGCAGAGCATCGCGGGAGGAACAGATTATTTATCATGGCTAAAAGACAGCTTTAAAGATGTGCCGGACTCTGTTACTCGAATCAAATTTATGCTGGCTGCCTACAATTGTGGCTATGGTCATATACGAGATGCGCAGCGTTTGGCCAAGCAGCAGGGTCTGAATCCCAATGAGTGGGGAAAAAATGTAGAAGCCATGGTACTAGCCCTTAGCGCACCTCAAAACTTCAACAACCCGATCGTGCAGCATGGATATGTGCGTGGTTACGAGCCCGTCAATTATGTCAAGGAGATTTTCGAAAGGTACGCCCATTACAAAGAGTTTGTTCCTCTTTAAGAGGAGTCTAAAGAGTCGAAATAAGATTCTTTCTCCACAGGCTTTTTACATAACTTTAAGCCTTCCCTAACCGAAACCAGTTGTCAATTTCAGATCATCGTCTTGCTAGAAAAATAGGCATCCTTTCCCTCACCGCAACGGGGATTTGTTCGATGCTAGGTGCATCCATCAATGTGGTACCATTTATGATTCATCGCAGTGTTGAAGGCATAGGTCCCTATGTGTTGCCTGCCTTCATTTTTGCAATGTTACCAGCACTGTTAGCAGCTATCTCCTATAGTTCGCTATCATCAGGCATGCCCAGAGCTGGTGGCAGCTACACCTACGCTAGCCGAGGACTAAATCCATATTTGGGCTTTATCGCCAGTTTTTCTCAATGGTTCGGTCTAAGTATCGTTATTGGTGTAATCGCCTACATCATCGTTCCTTTTATGCGAGATGTATGTGTTGCATTGGAGTGGAATCAGACTGCATCCACCTTAGAGTTAGGTTCCGTACGAATCAGCCTTGCGCTATTGATGATCTGGTTTTTCGTGTACATCAATGTACAAGGTGGTAAGTTCTACGAACGCACAGTGGTTCCTTTGATGTTTATCATGTTTGGCTTAGGTGCCATTGTGGTCTTTTCAGGATTAGCATTTGATCAGTCAGACTTCCTTAGTACACTCAATGTTCAAGAAGCTCCTCCTAAAGCCCATACATTCGATTTTAAGTCCTTTCTTTCTGCTTCAGCTGTACTGTTTTCCAGCTTCATTGGTTTTGATGCAATTGCTCAAGCAGGAGGCGAAGCAAAGAAACCAACCAGATCGCTACCGCTGGCTATCATGTTAGCCATTGGGATCGTCGGGCTCTTCTATTTTCTGTACACCATTTCCGTTTACAGCATCGTTCCTTGGTGGTATGTAGCTTCCCAGGCACAAACAACAGATATCACCGCTCCCGGACTTATAGCACCATTACTCCCTGCAGGACTTTCAATAGCGATACTCCTGGGGGCCGTAATTGCTCTCATCAATGATCTTCCAGCCATGCTTCTTTCGGTCTCACGACTGGTATTTGCATGGGCTGATGATGGTATTTTTCCTTCTGATATTGCTGCTATACACAGCAAACACCAAACACCACATCGTGCGCTTATGGTGAGCGGAACCATTGCCAGTATCGGCGTAATCGGCAGTCACTACGCTGGAGACTTTTTCCTAGGTATAGATATCATGATCACCTCAATGATGGTCAACTTCTTGCTCATGTGTCTGACGCTCGCAACCATCTCTCACTTCAATCCTACGCTATCCAAAGGCATTACCTTGATCAGTTCTTTGTCGAAAAGGAGAGTTGTCGGATTTCTCGGGGTTTTCCTGCTTGTCGTTTTTCTGTCGGTACATACCTGGAAAGATCTAAGTGCTGATGTAGATGCATGGTATTTCCGATCCACCTACGTATGGCTAATCGTGATGGGAATCGGGTCGATCATTTTCCTTTACCAAACGAGTAAACTAAAAAAATCAGGAAAGGACTTAAAACAACTCTTTGCTAAACTCCCAGCCGAATGAACAAACAAACCCATATTGAATTAGCACCAGGGCTAAATATATCCAGAGTCCTAACTGGACTTTGGCAGATTGCTGACCTTGAGCGTGATGGAAAAACACTTGATGCCAAGACGGTTGCGCCAGCGATGCAAGAATACTTCAATGCTGGATTTGATACATTCGATATGGCAGACCATTATGGGTCCGCTGAGGTGATTTCTGGTGAATTTCGAAAGCTACTGCCTGAATCCGATCAAGTCAAACTTTTTACGAAATGGGTGCCTGAACCAGGAAAGGTTTCGAAAAGTACCATCCGAGCAGCAGTAGAGAAAGCACTGAGTAGAATGCAGTCCAACAGTCTTGATCTAATGCAATATCATGCGTGGCTTTATCCTGATCCCAGTTGGTTGGATACCCTTTTCGAATTACAAGAGCTAAAGAAAGAAGGACTCATTAAGCATCTAGGAGTCACAAATTTCGATTCGGCTCACCTACGCATTGCTGTTGCCAGCGGAATAGACTTGGTATCCAATCAAGTATGCTATTCGTTACTGGATCAACGGGCCAGCGGTGAAATGAAGGCAGTCTGCCAGCAATACAATGTAAAACTATTAGCCTTTGGAACTTTAGCAGGTGGTTTTCTGAGTGATAGATGGCTAGGACGAGAAGAGCCGATCATCAATGAGAAACTGACCTGGTCTCAAATGAAATACAAGCGATTCATCGATCAGGTAGGAGATTGGACAGACTTTCAGTCGCTTCTTCGAGGATTACAAGGCATAGCACAGAAACATGGAGTTTCCATTGCCAACATTGCTACCAAGTACATGATGGATCAAGCACATGTGGCAGGGGTAATTGTTGGCGCAAGATTGGGACAGAGCGAACACATCAACGACAACCTAAAGCTGTATCAATTTGAGTTGGATGATGAAGACAAGCAAGACATTTCCAACAAGCTCCAATTACTTAAACCCGTGCCGGGAGATTGTGGCGATGAATACCGAAAGCCTCCTTTTTTAACAGCCTCTGGTGATCTGAGCCATCATGTGAATGGTTTTCCTGATCCTTATAAAACCAAGCTAAAACCCAACGGGAACACTGTCGTTCTAAGCGAAACCTACTGGGAAGAGATGGCTGGCTACTCCAGAGCTATCAAAACTGGAAATATCATTAAAGTGTCCGGAACTACAGCGACACATGGAGACCTGATGATAGGGGGAGACGACCTCAAGGCACAGACCCATTTCATCATTGATAAGATTGAAGGTGCGCTTATTTCCCTTGGTGGGACATTAGATGACGTGGATCGAACCCGCATATTCGTGAATAATGTAGACGACTGGGAGCCCGTGGCACGAGCACATGGCGAACGTTTCAAAGACATACAACCAGCAAACACACTTGTGGAAGCAAAGTTGGTAGGAAAAGGCTATAGAGTAGAAATAGAAGCTGAAGCAACATTAAGGTCATGAGAGTAATTATTTGTGCCATTGCGCTAACTACTGCGCAAGTCTTGTCCGCACAGACAAACCACCTGGATCTTTTAGAAAACCTGCAGGTGCGAAATGTAGGTCCAGCAAATATGAGTGGACGCAT
>JABSPG010000013.1:0-16741 GCA_013214445.1 Ekhidna sp.
ATATTCCATCCCTATACTATTCCCCGTGTTGGTTATCATATGGGTTATCTTCTTTATGGGACACTAAATCAAAGTAAGACTGAAGCTCTGAGCTACCTTTAGTTTTCGTAATTTGTTTGATATTGGTTAATTTGTCGTGCCCTAACCATAGTCACCCCTATATAGAATGCTACTCACTCTTTTTTCTGGACAAAATGAAGGCTTGCTTTTCGGAGTATTTGGAGTAATCATTGTTATTTTCCTTATTGTAGACCTGGGCTTTTTCCATAAGAAGCATCATAAGATTTCCCAACGGGAAGCTCTACTACAATCTATTTTTTGGGTGTTAGTTTCCGTGGGTTACGGTGCTTTGATTTACTTCTATGGCGAAGGGTCTGCAGCAACACTTGAGTTCTTCTCCGCTTATGTGACGGAAAAAGCACTATCCGTCGATAACATATTTGTCATTCTTTTGATCCTTAGATACTTCAATGTCAAAGAAGAATACTATCACAATATTCTGTTTTGGGGAATTCTGGGTGCCATCCTATTTAGGGCGATTTTCATTTTCCTTGGTGCTTTATTGATCTCAGAGTTTCATTGGATACTTTACATATTTGGGGTCTTTCTCGTTTACTCAGGGATCAAACTTTTCGGAGAAGAAGATGATATGGAACTAGAGCCTGAAAAAAATCCACTTTTGAAGGCTGCTAAGAAAGTACTCCCAATGAGCACTTCTGACAAGGAAGGTAAGTTTTGGTTCAGGGAGAACGGAAAACTCCTTTTCACTCCGCTTTTTTTAGTCATCATTCTGATAGAATCCACTGATCTGATCTTTGCTGTCGATTCTATACCTGCAGCTTTTGCAATTTCTCAAAATGAGTTTGTAATCTACACTTCAAACATTTTTGCTGTAATGGGCCTAAGGGCCATGTTCTTTCTCCTAGCCAATGTCTTAGATAAGTTTTATCTACTTCAAAAAGGCTTATCGATTGTTTTAATCTTTATAGGTGCCAAGATGCTTGCAGAGATCTTTGAGATACATGTTCCCATCTTCCTTTCATTCAGCATAATAATTGGAGCACTGGTACTGGCAATAGTACTGTCGCTGATGTTTCCTAAAGCTGAGGAACCAGAACTGGAGGAAGAGGTCTCTTAGCTACTTTTCAACGCTCTTTACACTTTCCATTACTTTGTCCCGAAGACCGTTTTTGTATATCTGAAGGTTATCCGCAATTTCATTATCTGTCGCTCCAACAATCTCTGCAGCCAAAATACCTGCGTTTTTTGCCCCATCCAATGCTACAGTAGCAACTGGAATTCCACCAGGCATTTGCAAAATTGAAAGGATCGAATCCCACCCATCAATTGAGTTACTAGATTTAACAGGTACTCCTATTACAGGCAAAGTCGTCAATGACGCAACCATGCCTGGCAAATGTGCAGCGCCACCAGCGCCAGCCACAATAACCTGCAAGCCTTTCGTTCTAGCTCCTTCAGCATATTCGATCATACGGTGTGGGGTTCTGTGAGCAGAGACAATGGTAAGTTCATAGCTGACACCCAATTCATCAAGGATATCGGCAGCTTGCTGCATTACTGGAAGGTCTGATTTGCTTCCCATAATTATTCCCACTTTAGGTGTACTCATATTATGCTTTTACTATTAATGTTTCCTTTACTTTTCTGGCTTTTGTTTTCAATGGGTCTATGTGCTCATCGGTGATCGTCACGTGTCCCATCTTTCGAAAGGGTTTTGTGAGCTTCTTGCCATAGAGGTGAATATAGACCCCTTCCATTTGCATACACTCTTCCATGCCTTCGTATTTTGCCTCACCAGTAAATCCTTCTTCCCCAAGTAGGTTAACCATTGCTGCAGGAGATATAAGGTCTGTAGAGCCTAAAGGCATATTTAAAATGGCACGCAAATGCTGCTCAAATTGAGATGTTTTATTGGCCTCTATGGTATGATGTCCCGAATTGTGTGTTCTGGGGGCTACCTCGTTTACCAAAATCTCGTCCTCCTGTGTTAAAAACATTTCTACCGCTAACAGCCCGACCATATTTAGCTTTTCAATGACATCCTTTGCGAGATCATAGGCCTTTTGCTCAATAGTTGGAGTAATCTCTGCTGGGGCAAAAAGGAATTCCACCAAATTATACTCAGGATGATAGGACAACTCAACCACAGGAAAGCAATTTGTTTCCCCATTTCCATTGCGCGTAACCACAACACTCAACTCTTTTTTAAAATCAACCAAATCTTCTAGGAGACCGGGCTTGTCAAAAGCCTTACCTACATCTGCTGAGGAACGGATAATTTGAACACCTCTCCCATCATACCCTTCTTTTCCCAGTTTATTTACAGCAGGGAGTTTATCTTCATGTTTAGCTACATCCGCTGCATTCTCAGTCAGCACAAATTCAGAAGTAGGAATTCTGTTTGCTTTGTAAAAAGTCTTCTGCGTTCGCTTGTCTTGTATAAGCTCAATAACTTCCGGCTGAGGAAAAACTTTTACGCCTTCCTTTTCGAGTCGCTTGAGTGCCGCAACACTTACATTTTCAATTTCGATCGTAACCAAATCAAATTGCTTCCCCCATTCGAAAACAAGCTGTTCGTCAGTAAGGCTACCAACTGTAAAGTTTTCCACCAGGTGAGCGCACGGCGCATTTTTGTCAGGATCTAAAATGGAAATATCTAAATTGTAGTTGATGGCTGATTGTATCATCATTCGACCCAACTGGCCTCCACCTAAAACCCCAATCTTTAGGTTAGTAATGTCTTTTGTTGGCATTCGACAAAGATAACCTTAGCGTGTCGATTGAAGTATATACTTTCAGACATGCAATTTGATATCAATAGAGATAAAGAAGAGAAAGAGCAAATTGAGAAGGAAAAACCGGACCATTCACAATTGGAAAAGGAAACAAAACCTGGTTTTCCTGATGAAGTAGACTTTAATAGATTTCTAGGTTGCGGTGGGTAAAACACCTACTCAGATATAAAAACACGTTTCACACGGTTGCTCACATTTGTCAAAATCTCATAAGGTATCGTTGATCCCCAAGAAGCTAGATCATTTATTGAGGGTTGCGCTCCAAAAATGATTACTTCATCTCCCTCATTAACTTCCACATCGGTTACATCTAACATTGTCATATCCATACAAATATTTCCGACGGTGCTGCATAGCTGATTATTGACCACCATTTTACCTCGACCATTTCCAAAAACCCGCTGATAGCCATCCTCATAGCCGATGGGAATAACTGCAATCCGGCTATCTCGAGTAATAATTCCCTTTCTACCATAACCTACTGTATCTCCTTTCTTTAAGGTCTGAACCTGGGAGACTATGGACTTAAGCTGGCTAGTGTTTTTTAGTGAAAGTCTCCCTGTAGGATCATATCCATGTAAACCAATACCTAACCTCACCATATCAAAATGATATTCTGGCCACCTAACGATCCCGGATGAATTGCAAATGTGCTTCAGTGGAGTGTAACCCAAAGCAGTAGTAATCTCTGCATAGCTATCATTAAATGTTTCCGCTTGACTTCTCGTAAATTCATCATGCTCTGGTAAATCTGCACTGGCAAAATGAGAGAAGATCCCTTCTACCCTCAAATCAGGGTGTTGTTGTAGAAAGGTGATCAAACTGGCTATCTCTTCATGAGAAAAGCCTAACCTGTGCATCCCAGTTTCCAACTTGAGATGAATACGAGGATGGTTCTTTGTATCTCTAAGGAGTCTTTTCAAATGAGAAAACCCATAAATCTCTGCTTGCAGATCATATCGCTCAAAATCATCGAAGCTCTCAATATGGGGATTCATGATCATGATAGGTATATCTATCCCATTTTTTCGTAATTGAATTGCTTCATTGACATAGGCGACTCCCAGCAAATCAACTCCTTGGTGCTGCAAGAAATTTGCTACTTCCAGTAGACCACTTCCATAGGCATTGGCCTTCACCATGGTCATGATCTTAGTATTGCTATTTAATAGTGAACGATAAGCATTTAGATTTTCCTGTAATGCCTCGAAATTGACCTCCAATACAGTGCCATGGCTTGTTAATTCCAGCCGCTTCACCACACGCTCCAATTCAAAGTCTCTCGCCCCTTTCACCAATATCATCTCATCTTTGAATACAGGAAGGCTATCCAGAAGATGATTAGTGTCTCTAAAGTTGGATACTAGCCCTTTGAAATCGCTCAGTGATTTAGCGATTCTATCTCCTACACTGATGAGTCTATCTACCTTCTTTTCATTCAGTAGTTGGCCAATTTCAGCATACAATTGGCTGTCAGGTTTCCCAGAATGAAGTAAATCGGAAAGTATAAGGGTTCTTTTTTCATTTTCATTATGAAAAGAAAGATAATCCAATGCTACCCTTAACCCCACCTCGTCATTGTTATACGAGTCATCCAGTATATAGCAGTTATTAATCCCTTTTTTAAGTTCCAAACGCATCTGTATCGGCTTCACGGAATCGAGTCCATCCTGTATCTCAGACTCAGAGAGACCCATGACTAAGGCCATCACGATACAATGCGTAAGGTTTTCAAACTGCATCTCACCATCCAAATTCACCTTAAATGAATAGGATGATACTTTTATTTGATTCGCTTCCCAAGCAACTAGATAGTCAGCATCGGCTTCAGTCCCCCATGTAATACTCTTTTTTCCTAGTATTTCCTTTGTCTTCTGAGAATACGCCTGAGCAGCCCGATAAACAACCTTATCCGCAGACTGGAAGAGCAGGAGCTTTTCTGTTAGTTTTTCTTCTTTAGAGGCAAAACCTTGATCATGTGCTTCACCAAGATTTGTGAATATCCCTAGAGTCGGCATAACCTGCTTTTCAAGGTTTGCCATCTCCTCTCTTTGTGAAATTCCTGCCTCAAAGATTCCTGCTTCATGGGTGTTTCTCATTTCGAGGAGCGAAAGAGGCACTCCTATTTGAGAATTATAGCTTTTGGGACTTTTGACATTGAGGTATTTCTGAGATAGAATGGTGGAGAGCCATTCTTTTACTGTCGTTTTTCCATTACTGCCAGTAATAGCGATAATCGGAATATTGAACTGCGCTCTATGATGTTTTGCCAAGTGTTGCAAGGCATCCGTTGTATCCTCCACCAAAAGAACATTTGCTCCATGCAGATCTATGTGTTTTTGTAACACAAAGTTTCTTACACCTTTTTCCAATGCTCTTTTTACAAAATCATGCCCATCACGCTTTCCGACTAATGCAAAAAAGACCTCATTTCCAGAACCAAGAAGTGTTCTGGTATCTACAGAAAACCGTTCTACCGATGTGTCCTGAACTAAAAAAAGATCTCCCGAAAGAACGTTTTGAAATTCTGAAAAAAGCATAGGCTATATGATCAGTTCCATTTCAAACTGATTCACTTGATTTACAAATCCACATCTCTTTAAGAAAGAATCAAAACCAACTTCATCTTCAGGAATATTCATAATAGATAATGGCTTACTCGTCCTTCCTTGAGCTCCCCTAAGCAAGGCTTCCCCTACTCCTTTTTGTCTACTTAGTCTATCAACTGCTAGTTGTGATATCCGTCCGAGATGAGGCTGAAAAACAATATACCCTAGAAGTACCCCTCCATCTTTTGCTACAAGTACCTTTTCAGCACCTATTTTGAGGTGCTCAGAACTATCTATAAATGACGGTTCAAAATCATTAAATGAAAAGTTTACTTCCGATATATCTCCATCTTCTACTTGGAATGTAGAGGTGCTCTTAAATGGCTCCAACATTTTGTAGCAATGAAATCTTCGCTTGAAGATAAAGCCAATTTTTTCGTATAAAGCAATTGCTTTTTCATTGTTTTCGACCACCTCTAAGAGTATCCTAGCCAAAAATTTCTGCTGTATTCTAGGAATAAGATACTCATACATACCCTCCGCTGTTCTTTGATTTCTAAAACCGGGAAGTACCCCCGTACCCCCGTTGTAAGCAGTAGGTATGCCTTGATAAATATTAGAGGCATGAAGAATAAAGCCTGTCATTTCATCACCATCCCAGCAGCAAGCCGAAATGTCTTCGCTATAAATAAGCTTCTTATTCAGTCTGTATTGAAAATCTTCTTTGGAGGGTTCAAAGCTCACCTCATTTTCTGAAAAAGCGATCTTGAAACTCGAATAGAGCTTATCAAAATCATTTTCAAAAATCGGTCTAATATCCATAAATATTAACTCTTTGGGGAACTATGGCAGCATCAAAACGTCTATATATTTTGCCGCATTTATTAAAATTACGCTTATCCCTTCAAAAGGAAAAAACTCATGCAACTAGAACATCTGGAAAGGTGCGTGGACATGGAAATTGTCAAAACCGAAAAGCGACGATTAGAGATCTTTATAGGCATTCTCTTTGTGGGCTTACTACTTCTGATAATTAATAGATTTTTTTTCCCTTCCACTATTCCAGAGACTTTTAAATATGCCAGAAGTTTAAAGCTAGTTTTCTATACGGTTGCTGTATTCATTGGGACCCTAGTTCTATCTAGGGTGATGGTAGGAAAAATTGCTAACTGTGAAAAACCCTTGCCAGTATGGTATAAGTATTACTCAGTCGTAGCTGATTCAGTAATACCGTTCATATCACTTTTTTACATTATTAAATGGGAAGAAAACAGCGTTTTTCTTGATTCTCCACTAATATTCATATTTGTCCCAATCATAATTGTCTCCGCCCTCTACTTAAATTTTTGGATCAGTTTCCTAAATGGTCTCTTAATAGGAGCTCTTTTCTCTATCATTGTCTACTGGACCTATGAGACCTATGACACTTCATCGTTGCTCCCTTCATTCGTCTATTATACGAAAGCAATCATGCTCTTTTTGGCAGGAACTTGCGCCGGACTCGTAGCAAACGAACTTAACAAAAGACTAACTGTCGCTATAAAAACCCAAGAAGAGCGTGATGAAATAGAAACCCTATTCTCCCAACAGGTCTCTAAGGAAGTGGTGCAAGCCTTGACAGAGTCTGGAGGCGCAAGCTTGAAAATCAAAGCGTCTGTACTTTTTCTAGACATCAGAGATTTCACAAATAAGGTCCAACATCTTTCCCCAGAAGATGTAAACAAGTTCCAAAATCGGTTCTTTGGACCAATAATGGATTGTGTGCATCAAAATGGAGGACTCGTCAACCAAATAATGGGAGATGGACTAATGGCTTCCTTTGCTTCAGAAGAGGGAGACTTACCAGAGGGGGCATTCCTAGCTGCAAGAGATATCCTTTCAAAGATCAGTCAGCTGAATAAATCAGAATGGAATGACGATCTCAAGGTTGGAATAGGTATACATAATGGAGAAATCATCGCAGGGAGCATTGGCAATAAGACAAGACAACAGTTCTCGATTTCAGGAATCCCAGTTATTACCGCCTCTCGGCTTGAACAATTGACTAAAGAATATGGCTGTTCTTGGTTAGTTTCTTCTCAATTTTACTCTGAAATTGAGCATCTTACTCAGCATGGTGAATCTTTAGGAACCGTGAAGTTGAAGGGTATCGATCAGGAAATAGAAATAATAAAACTTGCCTAGACATGAAATTTTTTGATAGGGATCTAAGCTGGCTATCCTTCAATTATCGCGTATTGATGGAAGCGATGGATACGTCCGTACCATTGCTTGAACGCCTACGTTTCATTGCTATTTTCTCTTCCAATCTAGATGAATTCTTTCGAGTTCGTGTGGCCAGCATTCGGCGACTCAAAGAGATCGACAAAAAGAACATAAATAAGAAAATTGACTTTGAGCCTGCATCAGTTCTTGACGATATCCACAAGGAGGTAGAAAAACAATTGAGCGAATATGGCTCAGCCCTGCAAGAAATAATCTCAGCGCTAAAAGAAAGAAATCATATCATCTGTACCCGTGAAGAAGAGATTGCAGATGCGCTAAAACCACAACTGTTACACTTCTTTAAAACAAAGATTTCAGCGTTCATAAAGCCATTATCCATCGGGCAGAAGAAGCCTGTCTTTCTTGATAATCAGGCAATCTACCTGGCAGTGGAATTTGCCGATGGCGCAGCTAAGATCGTGAATATCCCATCCGTTGATCTCGGTCGTTTTTCATCGTTCTCCGTTGATGGAAAAACCTACTATATTTTCCTCGATGATATCATTCGGCTTCATTTAGACCTGATTTTTCCTGGAGCGAAAGTGACTTCCTCCTATGCTATTAAGCTAAATAAAGATTCCGACCTACAAATTGATGATGAGTTTGAAGGCAACCTCGTAAAAAAAATAGAAAAGCAGATCCAGAAGAGAAACCTAGGAATCCCATCGCGTTTTTTATTTGATAGTCGAATCAATGAAACTCTTTTGAAAACTCTAAAAGAAAATTTGGATTTGACGGATGAAGATATGATTCGAGGTGGTCGTTATCATAACCTCAATGACTTCTTTCAAATAAAGATCAAGGAAAGTGATATGGTTTATAAAAAACGAAAACCAGTATCCATTTCTGGGTTAGATGAAAGTCGATCTATATTCAAAAGCATTGAAAAAAAAGACAGGCTCTTCCATTTCCCATACCAATCATATGATTACATAGTTCAGTTCTTCAATGAAGCAGCGATTGACCCTGATGTTAAAGAAATAAATGTGACTTTTTACCGGATGGCTAAGAAGTCGGTAATTGCTGAAGCCTTGATAAGTGCCGCTAAGAATGGAAAGAAAGTAGCTGTCTTTATGGAGGTAAAGGCCCGATTTGATGAAGAAAACAACCTCATTTGGGCTAGGAAAATGCGAGCCGCCGGAATAAAGATCATTTATAGTCTCCCTGGCTTGAAAGTGCATGCAAAAGTGGCCCTTATCAAGAAAAACAATCTAATGTATGGGTTTTTCGGAACAGGAAATCTAAATGAAAAAACCTCTGAAATCTATTGCGATCACGGTCTACTGTCCACTGATACTAATCTGACTGGAGAGTTGAATTATGTATTCCAGCATTTACTAACCAAATACACTCCGCCAGCATTTAGTCATCTCATTGTATCGCAGTTTGGAGCGGTCGAGGCATTTACCAGCAAGATTGACAAAGAAATTGCAAATGCTGAAGCAGGAAAAGAAGCCAGAATCATTATTAAACTCAATAACCTTCAAGAACCAACATTGATCAAAAAGCTGTACGAGGCTGCTAAGAAGGGTGTAGATGTGAAATTGATTGTTAGAAGTATTTGCTGTCTGGTGCCTAAAAAGAACATCCAGGTGAAGCGCATTGTGGATCGATACCTGGAGCATGCTCGTGTCTTTTATTTCCATGATGATGGTAAGCAGCAGATTTATCTTGGCTCGTCAGACTGGATGAACCGCAATTTGCACCGAAGAGTTGAGGTGTCTTTTCCAATATTAGAAGACGCCATGAAGCAAGAAATATTGACAATTCTAAAATATCAGTGGCAGGATGATATCAAAGGAGTATGGCTTACAGACACTCTCGAAAATATTCGTCCTGAGCTAAAAACAAATATGAGAGCTCAGGAAGAAACATACAGATACCTAAAAGATCAATATGGGTAGGGAGACCTGAAAAACAATTCAGCTACAATGAATCCAAGGATAGATAACACAAATCCAAACATAAAGATCGTGTAGCTCATTCGTAGTAGTCGATACTTCTTGCCTAATACTGCTCCAAGGAAATAGATATCCTTTATCATACTTCCATATAGGTAGTCTGCATCCTTCAACATCTCTTTCATGCCCCACTGATAATCTTCGAGCTTCATGCGATGGAAGTTTCCAAAGAACAAGAGGTTTGCTTCCTTATTGATGATGTCTTCATGTTTGAAGCGGCCTTTTGAGACGTTTGGGCGAGTAGCTAAAACTGCAAATACGATCGTTGTAAGACACACTAGTGTTAAGCCAATTGCTGGGATCGTTAAGTGAGGGTATTCTTCTAATTTTCGAATAAGAACCGACACCATAACAGATAAGATTATGGAGTTAATGGAGATCATGATATTGGCCTTATTGTCAGCTATGGCACTGAGCTCCATATGATTTTTGGATGTGGTTCGAAACATCGTTTCGATACCACGGGTTGGGGTGAGTTCTTTTGCTTGCTTTACCTTCTTCTTGAGCTTAGTAACCTTTTCTTGAAGTTCTTCTACTTTTTCAACTTCTTCCATGATCTGAGACGGTCTTTTATCTTCTTTAAATTTTCCTTTACTGCCGACTCATAGTTATTCTTGGCATACTCTGTGAAGAAACAATGCTTATCAAGAAATTCATGATTCATCTGCAACCACTCATTCTCTGAAATCTTACAAAACTTTGTGGTCTCGATTTCTTTGTGAAGTAAATCCGCCTTTTTGAAGTAATCTTCACCTGCCAGGTGCATCAAGTCAGCGTCACAAAGGATTTGCTCCAAGTTATTCTTAGGATTCTGGGGCATCCTTGTGGCCATGATACAGCCAACAATTTGTTCAATCCTATCTTCTTGGAATCCCTTATCGCTAAGAAAATCTCTTGCCATTTCAGCACCTTTCTCTTCGTGATTTTCGCTACTCCTGGTGTACCCTAAGTCATGAAACCAAGCAGCTATTTCGACGATCTCAAGATCCTCCGCAGAGAGGTTCTGCTTCATGGCAATTTCACGAGCACAAGCTACCACATCAATCGTATGATTTATGGAGTGATAGGTCATATTATCAGGAAGCTGCTTGGAAAGCACTTCGATCGCATGATCTTTTACCTCACTAATAATTGAACTAGAAATCATCATTATCTATAAATCGTACACAAAATAGAACAAAAATTGAGCAATTTAGTGTTGACACCTTCACATTTTAGACCATTCTATGAAGTTCATAAAGAATATTAGCGTCATTTTATTGTTCTCGCTAGCCATTTCTTTTCATCAGAGTTGCGAATCAAGAGCATTCGGTCAGCATGCAGACAGTTTGTTCTTAGTCACCGATAATTTGGAAATCAAATATGATTTAAAGAAGCCCACTCAGAAGTACTTTATGCCCTATGTCCTTGAAGAGATTTCAGGACTTACCTTCCTACCTCCTAATTCTGTGCTGGCTGTTGATGATGAGTCAGGAAAAATTTTTCAATATGACTTTTCTGAAAAGAACATCATTCATTCCATAGCTTTCAACAAGTCGGGAGATTACGAAGGTGTTGAGCTTGTTGAGGATACAGTTTATGTACTGAAGAGTGAAGGTGATGTGTTTCGATTCCCATTTGGCCAAGAAAAGAAAACCCTTGCCATAAAGGAAGAAAACCTACTAAGTGCTAAAAATGACACGGAAGGTTTGGGTTTTAACCCAAAGACCAAACAGCTGATAATTGCCTGCAAGGAAAAGGGCGGAATTGGAGAGGCAAAACTAAAAGGAAGAGCCTTTTACACTATGGATATTTCCTCATTGGAGATCGGCGAGAATCCTGACTTTGTCATTGGGCCTAATGAATTGATTGGATTTTGGTCCAGTAATCGGCCGTACCAGTATGAAAAAGAGCGAGTAAAATTCAAGCCTTCTGCCATAGCAGTTCATCCCACTTCTGGTCACTACTACATCTTGTCATCCGTTGGTAAACTCTTGATCGTTACAAGTTCAAAAGGTGAGATCTTGGCAACCTACCCAATTTCTCCCAGAGTACTCGGTCAGCCAGAAGGCATTTGCTTCTCACCAAAAGGTGACCTCTACATAAGTAGCGAAGGAGAGGGCGACCGTGGTTATGTGTTAAAATTTGAAAAGAAAAGATCATAAATATGAGACAAGTGCTCATTCTCCTTAGTGTTGTTTTTCCTAGCTTTTTGATTGCACAGAAAGTGTATCTGATTGGAGATGCAGGCGAACCAAAGAGTCCGGACAAAAACCTGAATTTGCTAAAAAGCAAATTCGAAGAAGCTACCTCCAAAGACTTTTTGATATTCTTAGGAGATAATCTCTACCCAAAAGGATTGCCAGAAAAAGAGAATCCAAAAAGGCAAGAGATGGAACAAAAACTACTCCCACAATTGGAGGTCATGAAATCATTCCCTGGTCGAGTGTTTATGATCCCAGGAAATCATGACTGGGCACAGGGGAGAAGGTATGGATATGAAAGGGTTCTAGAAATGGGAAAATTCGTAAATGAATACTTTGATGGGCAAGAGGTCTTTCTTCCTGCTGGAGGCTGTCCAGGGCCTTACGAAATCCCAATGGACCCAAAATCGACGCTAATTATCATAGATACGCAGTACTTCTTGCATGGATGGGACAAACCCGGAGAAACGAGTACCTGTGAGAACAAATCAACTTTAGAGGCGCTCGAAGACCTAAGAACCATTATAAATAAAAATGCAGGTAAACATATTTTGCTTGCTGGTCACCACCCTATGTTTACCTACGGCGAACACAACGGAAACTTTAGTTTGAAAGAGCAACTGATCCCTGTTCCCGTATTGGGAAGCATCCAACCCCTTTATCGTAAGGTTCTAGGAAATATTCAGGACAACACACATCCAAAGTATAAGGCAATTATGAAGCAAATACTTGTGGCAATGGATGAGGCCAAGGATGTAGTTTATGCATCTGGTCATGAACATTCCTTACAGTTCATTCAAAAGGAAAACCACCATTTCATTGTAAGTGGATCTGGTTCCAAAACCAGTCATGTCAAAAAAGGTAAGGGCAGCCTTTTTGCTCAAAAAGAACAAGGATTCGCAATTCTAGATCTTAATGAAGAAGGGGCAGCTTCTGTTGCATACTGGGGAACAGAAGGAGGAAAGCTTTTTGAAAAACAGATCTATCAGAAAGAGCTTAGACAAACTCTGCAAGAGAATCCAGTGCTGAATTTTACCGACAGCACCATTACGGTAGTGGCTAGTAAGAAATATGAAGGAGATAAGGGACGGTTTCGGTGGCTAGGAAAAAACTATCGAGATGTTTGGAGTCAGCCTGTTGAAGTTGATGTCTTTGATCTGGGAAAAGAACATGGCGGTCTGTCTGTTATCAAAAAAGGTGGTGGTATGCAGACTAAATCTCTAAGAATGGAGGCAAAAGATGGTAGACAATACGTTCTTCGATCCATTGAAAAATACCCTGAGAACGCCATTCCTACAGCCCTTCAAAAAACATTTGCCCAAGATATCGTAGAAGATCAGATTTCAGCCTCCCATCCTTACAGTGCATTTATTATCCCCTATTTGGCCGATGCTGCCCAGATATATCACACGAATCCAAAACCCGTATTCATCCCAGATGACCCAAGGCTAGGTCAATTTCAATCCACTTTTGCAGGCACACTTGCTCTGTACGAAGAGCGCGCAAATGGTGCGGCAGCTGAGGATGAACACTTCGGGGGTAGCGATGATATCGACGGGACACTCACGGTCATAAAAAACCTACGAAAAGATAACGACAACACAGTCGATCAGAATTTTGTAGTCAGAAACAGGCTATTCGATATGTGGATAGGTGATTGGGATCGACACGATGACCAATGGAGATGGGCACAGTTCGACGAAGATGATGGGAGCATTTACCGCCCCATTCCTCGAGATAGAGATCAAGCTTTTTTTATGAATGAAGGAATCATTCCTACAATAGCGGCTCGCAAGTGGGCACTACCAAAGATTGAAGGATTTGACGAGGAAGTAGACTGGGCCCCTGGAATCAGTCAAAATGCCCGGTTTTTTGATAGAACATTTATGAATGAACCTGACTGGAAAGATTGGCAAGAGCAAATCAGTTTCTTGAAAGGACAACTAACAGATGACATTATTGACAATTCCATTGCCAAGTGGCCGGATAAAATAGAAGAGCTCACAGGGCAAAAAGTACGAAATGGCCTTAGAGCAAGGCGGGCCAATATGGAATCTTATGCAAGGGAGCTTTATCTCTTTTTGTCAGAAGAGGTGGAAGTAGTAGGATCAGATAAGCATGAATACTTCAAGATCGAGCATATATCAGGAAATGAGACGAAAGTGACAGTCAGGAAGAGAAAGAAAGATGGAGACCTAAAGCAAGTACTGTATGAACGCACTTTTCTGGCAGATGAAACGAAAGAGATTAGGTTATATGGTCTGGATGGAGAGGACGTATTTGAAATAGAGGGTAACTCCAAAATAAAGGTTCGTATCATTGGAGGAACTGATAAAGACCTAGTCATCAATGGAAACGGTGACGAGAAGCTATCAAAAACTAAAGTCTACGACAGGCTGAAGAGCACCCAGATTCAAGGGAATTCCAAAGGAATCCTGAAGCTCAGTAAAAAACCAGAGATAAACCGATACGACAGAAAGGCCTTTGAATATGACGTGTTGATGCCCGTGATCACCGGAGCGATAAATCCAGATGATGGTATTTTTCTTGGAGGAGGATTTATCTACACAAAACATGGATGGAGAAAAGAGCCATATGCAGCAAGACATGCTTTTTCGGCGATGAGCGCATTTGCAACAGGCTCCTACCAATTTAAGTATACTGGTGACTACACAGATGCTATCGGAAAATGGGATTTAAATACCTCCTTGCTCTGGCAAGAACCCTTTTTTGTAAATAACTACTTTGGTGTAGGTAACGAAACCGAGTTTCTCATGGATCAATTCACTGCCCCAGATGATGATCCAATTGACTACTATCGAGTAAGGATGGACCGTACCGAGATAGATATAGGAGTGTCTAATGCGATTGGTGCCAAGGCTAAATTCTATTTGGGTGCAGGGTATAAAAACATTCAGGTCAAGAATAGCCCTAATCGTTTCATTTCTAATCGGATTGAAGAAAGTAAGAACTTTCAGCAAAATGAGTATCTACGATTCTTCACAGGAATCTCCTTCGATTCCAGAGACAACCAAGTACTTCCAAAAGCGGGTATGACTGCAAAAGCTGAGATCGAGCATTTAGATGCAATCACCGAAATATCTGAAAATACCACCAGACTGAGTGCCGAATGGTCATTCTTTATATCAGCACGCCTACCTTCTCGTCTAGTGATTGGAAATCGTCTTGGAGTAGCCCACATAACATCTGAAGATTTCGACTTCTTCAATGCTAACATACTCGGAGGACGAACCAACCTAAGAGGTTACCGAAGGACTCGATTCTATGGTCAAACGTCTTTTTTCCATAACCTAGATCTACGCTTGAAAATAGCTTCGTTCAGAAGCTATATCTTTCCAGGCCAGTTCGGAATACTTGCCTTTCAAGATACAGGTCGAGTATGGGTAGCCAACGAGAACTCAGATAAATGGCACGTGGGAAGGGGTTTTGGAATATGGGTTAGCCCACTAAACACGTTGGTACTCAATCTAAATTATGGGTTTGGTGATGACGAAAACCTTCCCTCCTTTTCTATGAATTTTTTCTTCTAACACTTTGTTAATGAGTTGTTAAAGACCAGAATAGCGTCAATTATGTCAGTACTTTTGATGAATGAAAAATGTACACATCCGTGTATTAATTATTCTTGCCATTCTTTCTCTCATAGGAATTGTTGGGACTCAAGTCTTCTGGTTAGATAAAGCAATAGCTCAACAGGACCAGGTATTTAGTTACAATGTACAGGTTGGTCTTCGAAATGTTGTAGAATCGCTTTGCGAAAGCACTGGCAAAGATTTCCCGTCTTCAAATCCAATTGAGCAAGTTTCCGCAAACTATTTCATTGTAAGAACCAATGATAGAATCAACCTCCAAAACTTGGAGTATCTTATTTCTGCAGAAATCAAAAAAAGGGGAATTGGTCAAGACTTTGAATATGGAGTATACGATTGTGCCAATGACCAAATGGTATATGCAGAAAATGTGAGTAAAAAGGAGAAAAAGACTGATCAGGAGATACCAATATTGAAAAATGACGAATACTATTTTGGAGTCTATTTTCCAGACAAATCTCGAGAGCTTATGGCTGGTTTTGATTTATGGAAATTCACAACAGCCATCACATTCGTCGTAATCATTTTCTTTGGATTTGCTCTGTTCGTTATTCTACGTCAAAAAAGGCTAAGTGAGATTCAGAGAGATTTTATCAATAACGTAAGTCACGAGTTAAAGACACCTCTCGCCACCCTATCACTGGCCTCTTCCACATTGGAAGAACGATCAGGTGGAAAGGAAAAGAAGTACGTCCAAATAATTCAAAAAGAAGTTGCTAGGCTACAGCGAAATGTTGAGGATATTCTTCATAGTTCAGTGGTAGACAGAAAACTCTTAATAGAAAGAGAGTTAGTCGACCTAAATTCTTTCCTGTCCGATTTTATACAGGAATTGAAACAAGAATACCATGATAAAGACATCATCTGGAGACTAAATGTAACCAACACAAAGCCAGCTCTGATCAGTAAGGAACTCTTCGAGAATATTGTCAGAAACCTGATAGAAAATGCCATCAAATATGGTGGGACTGAAATCGAAATTAAATGTGCTGAAACCTCCAGAAAAATTGAAGTTTCTGTCATTGACAATGGCATTGGAATTCAAAAGGAACATCAACGGAAGGTGTTCAACAAGTTCTATCGAGTCCCAGAAGAAAAACATCAGCATAACCAAAAAGGATTCGGCTTGGGTTTGCACATCATAAAATCAGAAATCAAGAAGATGGGTGGTCAGATCAGGCTGCAATCAGAGTTTGGCAAAGGAAGTACCTTCAAAATAATCTTACCTAATGGCTAAAATCCTGCTAGCAGAAGACGATGAAAGCTTAGGCTTCATGATCACCGACAACCTGGAAGCTGCTGATCATGATATCGCTTGGACAAAAAATGGAGAAGAAGCTCTAGAGGCCTTCAACA
>JABSPG010000013.1:16751-17165 GCA_013214445.1 Ekhidna sp.
GACTTGATGATGCCTAAGATGGATGGCTATGAGCTTGCTTCAAAAATTCGAGAAAAAGACGAATTTGTGCCCATCATATTTCTTACGGCCAAATCCCAAGAAGAAGATAGACTGGCTGGCTTTGAAGTCGGTGGTGACGATTATGTAACCAAACCGTTTTCAATCAAAGAACTGGAGTACCGAATCAATGTCTTTATCAGACGAAAGATTGGTCCTTTCAATAAGGAACAGGCCACTGGAACCGTCCTTTTTGGAAATTCCTCATTTGACGAGAAGAATTTGTTGTATCAATTCGAGGGCCAAGTGCAGTCACTGACTCAAATGGAGGGTGACCTGCTTTGTTTGCTGCTCAAGAACAAAAATGAGTTAGTAAAAAGAGAGTTTATCCTAGAGGAGATTTGGGGAGAAAATGAC
>JABSPG010000013.1:17175-27430 GCA_013214445.1 Ekhidna sp.
AATATTTCAAGGGAAGAAGCCTGGATGTGTTTATTACACGCCTAAGAAAATATTTGAAGAAGGATACTTCCCTTGAAATTCGAAACCATCATGGTGTAGGTTTCAGCCTAATAACAAAGTAAAAGGGATAGCGCTTAGGTTCTTCAAAGTGTGCTAGTTGAGCCGATATCGGCCAAGTTGTAATTCGCTTCATCTTAGTTTTAGTCTAGATTACTTTGTCTACCAAGGACGCTCTATGCACCTAGGTCATTGCTAATCCTAGTTAAAAATGGTTAAAGACGAACTACGCTCTCTACTTCAGCGTATTTTTGGGATATGCAACGTAAAACACTGAGATGGATAATTAGCCTAATGGGATTGGCAATGATCGGGCTGATCTCTTTCCAACTCTATTGGATCGATTCCCTCGTCTCAGGGAATGAAGAACGTTTCCGAAAGGACGTTCTGGATGCACTAAATACCGTTGCAAATAAGCTCGAAAAGCAAGAAACGTATGCCGCTTTAGAAAAGCTCAATTATGTGAATTCACCGCAATATGAGCGCAGACAGAATTTACAACTTGAACTTCTCAAGCAAGAGCAAGAGAGATTTGCGAGGAACGTGGAGGCTAGAAGGCAAATGCCTACTCAAACGTTTACCTATGCTGACACGCTGTATGATGGTGGCTTTGAATTTGTAATTAACTTCTCAAGTATCGCAGAAAATTTCTTCTATCCTGGATTAGCAGATACTGATGGAAGAAATGAAATAGAACAAGCACCTGATGAACGCGATATCAAAATAGAGCAACTAGAAAATAAGCTCGCCAAGGTATCTAGAAAATATGAGCTCACTTTTGATGTGGTAAAAGATTTGATGGGTCCAAATCGTCCTTTAGCCTCTAGATTTAACCCTACGCAGTTAGATTCATTATTGAAAAACGAGCTAACGGGAAAAGGGATAGATATTGAATACGATTATGCGGTTTTTCAACAGCACTCAAATCAATATCTCCTACTAACAAAAAAAGAAGCGCTTACAGAGCTCGAAGAAAGCGATCTAAAAGCTGCTCTATTTCCCAATGATATTTTCAACAATGACAGCCAACTAATATTAGCCTTTCCAGGTAAAAAGGGGTACCTAATGAGTAAAGTATGGACTCCAATGATTAGCTCCGGTTTTTTGGTGTTGATAATTGTATTTTGTTTCGGCTACAGCATACGCACCATCGTTCGGCAAAAGCAGCTTTCAGAAATGAAAAATGATTTCATCAATAACATGACTCACGAGCTCAAAACACCAATCTCTACCGTTTCCTTGGCTGTTGAAGCTTTGAATGATAAGGAAATCGAACAAAGCAAATTGCGTTCAAAATATATTAGGGTAATTGGTGAAGAAAATAAGCGCCTAGGTGATCAAGTAGAAAAGGTTCTACAGATTGCCGCCATAGAGAAGAATGACTACAATCTGAAGCATGAAATGTTGAAGATGAGTGACATGGTAAAAAGTGCCGCTGATCATATATCTATGCAAGTAGAGCAAAGAGGAGGACGTCTTAACATGATTGAAAAAGCTGAGAGAGATACAGTTCAAGGTGATGAATTGCACTTGACAAATATTATCCTCAACTTATTGGACAATGCCAACAAGTATTCACCAGAGGCACCCAACATAACCCTAAGAACAGCTTCCGATCATGAAGATTTCATCTTGTCCATTCATGATAAAGGAATTGGAATGAGTAAAGAACAACAAAAGCATATTTTCGAAAAATTCTACCGTGTCCCGACAGGGGATTTACATAACGTAAAAGGATTTGGCTTAGGGTTGGCGTATGTACAACGCATAGTACAAGCACATGGAGGAAAAATTCATGTAGATAGCGAGCCAGGTCAAGGTAGCAAGTTTTCAATCACATTACCACTAGCAAATGAAGCCTAAACTACTTATCGTCGAAGACGATCCAAATCTTGGTGAAATACTAAGCGAATACTTAGACCTTAAGGGTTATGAAACAACACTAAAAAGAGATGGAGAAGAAGGTGGTGTGGCCTTCGAACAAGGTAAGTTCGATTTATGTATTCTTGATTTGATGATGCCGAAGAAAGATGGCTTCACTTTGGCCAAAGAAATTAGACAGCAAGATGAAGAAACTCCCATCATCTTTCTCACCGCCAAATCCATGAAACAGGACATAATCAAAGGCTTCACTATTGGTGCAGATGATTATATGACAAAACCTTTTAGCATGGAAGAGCTCTTGCTCAGGATACAGGCTATTCTAAAGCGATCGATCAAGAAAGACGAAGAAAGTCCCTTTCCCAACCCGTTCCAAATTGCCGGTATCACCTATCACTATCCTGAAAACAAGCTTATTACGCCCAATAGAGAAATCAATCTAACCACGAAAGAGAATGAACTACTCAAAATCTTTTTCGAACATGTAAATCAGACGGTGGAGCGCAGCTTTGCACTCAAGAAAATATGGAAAGATGATAGCTATTTCAACGCACGAAGTATGGATGTCTACATCGCGAAAATTAGAAAATACCTTCAAGATGAACCCAGCCTTAAGATATTGACAATTCATGGTGAAGGATTCAAATTAGTAGAAGTGAATTGATTTTGATCTGATCAAGATGTAGTATCTTTATTTATAAGCATTACTGCTCAAAACAAATACTGAATCTTACATATGCTACTAGTACCATCAATATCAGTTATTGAAGGAAAAACCATTCGCCTTACACAAGGAGACTACAAAAGGGAAAAAGTCTATGAAAAGACACCTATTGATGTTGCCAAAGAATTCGAGGATCATGGAATAAAACGAATCCATCTAATTGATTTAGATGGGGCTCGTAAGGGTACTACTGTAAATTTTGACACACTTCATCTGATCTCAGTCTATACAGATCTCATTATAAATTTTACAGGGGGCATGCACACAGATGGTGATGTATTAAAAGCATTTGAGTACGGCGCTGAAAGTATTACAGCAGCCTCTGTCGCAGTTTCAAATAAAGAACAGTTCGGAAACTGGCTCATGTCATACGGTCGAGAAAAAGTGGCTCTAGCGGCAGACAGCCTTGAAGGAAAAATAAGAATCAGGGGCTGGCAGAAAGCAACTACTACTGATCTCTTCGATCACGTTGCATACTTCTACGAAAGGGGATTGAAATATCTAAAAACAACTGATATATCTAAAGACGGTGCTATGGGAGGTCCCTCTTTCGATCTATATGAACGACTATTGAAAGAATTTCCTGACTTGAGCATATTTGCTAGTGGAGGAGTGAGACAGATTGACGATATTAAGAGACTTAGGGACATTGGCCTCTATGGAGTGATTTTCGGTAAGGCCTACTACGAAGGCTCTATCACTTTAAAAGACATTGATGATTATCAATCTACTATAGCTTAAGGTGATTCTTCGGAATCGTACTTAAACTTATACAGGAAGTAGAATAAGAAATTGTATTTGCTGACAGAATCATCCTCTAAAGAGTCAGAGTCAAGGTCTGCCTCAACTTTATCTACACCGTAAGAACTATTTGGATATTTAGGTTCTAATGATTCCTCATCTTCAACAACTGTGATATTGTCTGACGGAGCGTAATTTCCATCAGGACGAATTTCCTCTTGGCTAGATTTGGACCTCCCCTCTTGACTTTGCTCATCTGCCTTTTTCTCTTCACCATTAATTTTAGCAAGACCAACTAGGGGAAATGACAGAATGGCTAGACAAAACAGTATTGTATGGAAAGTCTTTTTCAAGATTTTTAACCTTAACCTACAAAATAACGAATTAGGTATCAGAAGGTTTTATTTTTTCGTAAAAATTAGCTTTCATCAAAAGTGACTTTCGTTTTGCTTCCTAAAAACAAGAAATGCCTGCGGTTACTAGATCGAAAGTCCGCTTAGAAAATACATTGAGCTGGTCTCTACAAATTACTCCTCAAATGCCCATTCAATCTTATCTTTCATGTCCTTGACTATGATTCCCTCTGCCTTAAGTTCTGCTCGAAGTTTATCAACACGTTCAAAGTCACGGTTAAATTTCGCGCTTTTATATTCTCCTAGGATTGTTTCTATCAGAGCTTTGTAGTCAACATCGGACTCTATTCTTAGTCCCAATACATCTTCAGAAAAGCCTATAAATGTTTCTTTCATTCGATCAAAAGCTTCTTTCCCAATTTCAGCAAAATTGAGTTGACCCGTATGCAGTGAGTTGACTTTCTTTACAAGATTGAAGAGGTGCCCTATGGTTAATGCAGTATTGAAGTCATCATTCATTGCATAATAGCAATTGTCGCAAATCTTATTTATCTGCTCTACCTGCTTCTTGTTTAGCTCTCCTTCATCCTCAGCCCATTCCATCCCTCGTAAAGTGCGCATACCGTTGGCAAGGCGTATGTAGCCTTTTCTTGCTGCTTCAAGTGCGTCATTTGAAAAGTCGAGCGTACTGGCATAGTGTGATTGCATCATAAAGAAGCGGATGGTCATCGGACTATATCCACGATTTAAAAGTTCGTGATCGCCAGAGATCAGCTCTCGGGGAAGGAATGAATTCCCAAGAGATTTACTCATTTTTTGGCCGTTGACAGTGAGCATATTTGTATGAAGCCAATACCTTGCTCCACCATGCCCATGACTACCACAATTCTGGGCTATTTCACACTCATGATGAGGGAATTGTAGGTCCATTCCTCCACCGTGAATGTCAAATTCTTCGCCTAAGTACTTTGTACTCATTACAGAGCATTCGAGATGCCATCCTGGGAAACCCTCACTCCATTCAGTTTCCCATCTCATGATATGTTCGGGTGAAGCCTTCTTCCAAAGTGCGAAATCCAATGGACTTTTTTTGTCACTGCCCCCGTCTAGATCTCTAGTTTCGCTAAGTAAGTCTTCAATTTTCCGTCCACTGAGAGCACCGTATGAATTGTCGTTTTCCTTATGGAATTTTTCTACGTCGAAGTAAACTGACCCGTTTGACTCATATGCATATCCATTTTCAATTAGCTTTTTTGTCATTTCCACTTGTTCCATCAAGTGTCCAATGGCCGATGGTTCAATATCAGGAGGGATAGCATTGAACTTCAACATGACATCATGAAAATCATTGGTGTACATCTGTACGATCTCCATAGGTTCAAGTTGATCGAGCTTAGCCTTTTTGGATATCTTATCTTCGCCTGTATCTGAAAGGTGACCCACATCCGTGATATTTCGGACATATCTAACCTTATAGCCCAAAAATCTCAGATACCGATTCACCACATCGAAACTCAAGAATGTCCTCACATTACCAAGGTGAACATTGCTGTAAACGGTAGGCCCACAGACATACATTCCTACATGTGGAGGGTTTAGTGGAATAAATTCCTCTTTTTGTCGAGTGAGTGAGTTAAAAACCTTGAGTTTACCTATCATGAGCGTGTTTTCTGAGCCGCAAAGAAAGCTATTTATCGAAAATTAAGTGTTGTAGTTACCGAATCCTTTTTAACTGCAAATAAATCTTTTTTTCATTCAATTACGTATTTATCATTTCCTCATTTCTTGTTTAGGTTCGCATTAGTATTTCACACTCCTAATGAAAAAAGTTGCCGCCTACTACATTTTTTTGTTGGTAGCCTCTGTTTTGCATTCGCAAAACGTTACCAATCTTATTGCTCAGGCTGAGCAAAACCTAGAGGAAAATCGTTGGGAACAGGCACTCGATGACTTCAATCTCTTGATCAAAAATCATTTGGATGATTTGACTTACCACCAGCAGGCGAAGATCTACAATAACCTGGGCTATCTGAATCTAAACTTGTTGGATGCCCTCGAAGCGGAACGCAACCTAAATCTTTCATTGCTCTACCACGAAGAATCAGGAATACCAAATCAAAGAGATTATGCGATGGCTTTGTTGAATATGGGCATATTGTATATCGATCAGGTAGAATTTGATCTTTCTAGAAGGTACATTCAAAAGTCATTGGATATTCTAGGGGAACTGCCCGGTTCTAAGACCGACTATTGGATTGCGAGAGCCAAACTTGCATTATTATACGAGGAAGCTGGTTCTTATACCGTGGCGCTCAGCATTTATAATAATTGTTATGATCAACTAGTTGCTAGTGGAAATGATCTATCTCCTGATTTCGCAGAGATATGCATGCACAAAGGAAGAATCTTGATTTTGACAGGTGATCCGATAGAAGGTGAAAAATTCATCAATTTAAGTTCAACCATTTATGAATCACTAGGAGGTAAGTACGCAGTAGAGAGAGCTGAATCTCTTGAGCATTTAGCGATTTTTTATGAACGAATGGGACGCTTTGATGATGCTGAAAACACGCTATTGGAGGTTCTAAGCTTGAAAAGAAGTATCCCTGATGAAGCAGACATTCTCATAATAGAAACATTGAATGATCTGGGCATTATGTATAATCAGATCGGGGACGTGAGAAAAGCAAGTGAAATGTTCCGGGAAGTGATAAGTGAAAGTGAAGAAAATGTAGGAACAGATCACCCTTTTTACGCTACAGCTAAGAACAACCTTGGAACCATTGCCCTTTCTTCTGGTGATCTTCCAGCGGCAAGAGATTTGTTTGTAGACGCCTTGGCTACTTATAAAGCAAGGTTTGGGGTTGCACATCCTCATTACGCTAATACGCTAAATAATTTGGCAAGGGTGGAGCGTAGGCTTGGTAACAATGATATGGCAGAAAAGTACTACATGGAAGTACTCAGTATTGATGAAAAGGTCTATGGAAAAAACCACCCCAATTATGCGACTACTCTCATAAATGTAGGGGTTTTGTTCAGTTCACTAGGACGGGAAGTAGAGGCCGAGAAATACTACAGGGAGGCCGTTGAAATACGTGAACGCGTGCTTGGGGTAAATCATCCAGCTTATGCTGGTGCATTGGAATATATGGGTATGCATAGCTTGGCCGTAGACAATGCCTCAGAAGCAGAGACATTTTTCAGAAAAGCTATACAAACTCAAATAGGACAGATTGGTACACTTTTTCCCATAATGAATGACCGAGAGCAAGAGTTGTTCTTCGAGAGAATTCAAGCAAATATTGATCGCTATAATTATGTCGCATCTCAGCTGTTAGATTCGCAACCTGATCTTATTAAGCATGTCTTTGATTTTCAGATAAAGACAAAAGGTTTGCTTTTCAACCCTTCTCAAAACATTCACGAGCATGTAGAGGCAAGCGATGATTTCGAACTGAAAACGAAGTTTAGGAAGTGGGAATCTGACAAGCGTTTACTAGCAAGTTATTACCAAATGGGTGTCGAGGAGCTTTCTCAACAAAACATCAATCTTGGCTATGAAGAAGCTAGAATTGATCGATTGGAGAAAGAGTTAGAGGAGAAGCTTGTCAATTTTGAAGAATCCCTTCACAAAGTCGATGAAGACTGGCAGTCTGTTCAGTCGGCGGTCAATCCAAATGAGGCAATTGTCAAAATTGTTCGTATTAGAGAGTTCAAGTCGCTCACAAAATCAAAACAGAAGCTCTTTGGATTTACGGACTTCACAAAGTATTTGGCTGTTATCTTTCAACAAGGTGAGGAATCACCACAATTCGTTTTGATGGGGGAAGATGAAACTACTGAGTTTGACTATTCCAATAAGATTAGCAAAGCAATAGATCTTGGTGAGGATATCATACCTACCTATGAATTGCTATGGGCACCTATAGATTCTAAGTTGAAGGACGTGTCCGAAGTAAAGGTGATCCCTGATGGCGTCTTTTACCGAGTGAATCCCAATGCCCTGTTTATAGAAGATAGCCGGAATGTGATAGACAATTACTACGTTTCATATCTTACAACTTCAACGGATCTGTTTCGAAGGGAAGTGGAGGTATATAGTAGAAAGTCCTACTTTTTTGGGAATGCTACATATAATCATGAGGAGAGTGACAACAGGCTAAACCTGATAGATATGCCTGAATCAGAAAACGAGATCAATAGAATAGAAGGGTTTCTAAGTGAGGACTGGCATGTAAAAAAGTATCTTAGAAAAGATGCAAACGAATTGAGAGTGCGATCAGCCTACAACCCTACGGTATTACACATAGATTCCCATGCATTCTTCAATGATCAAAGCAACTTTGTGGTCAATCACAGTCCTATAAAGAATCCTCTTTTTAGGTCAGGAATATACCTAGCAGGAGCTTCTGAGACTTTTTCAAGGTATATGAAAGGAGTGACTACCATTCCTGAGAATGATGGAATTCTCACAACCTACGAAGTTATGAATTTGGATTTAGCCAAGACACAACTGGTTGTTTTGCCGTCGTGTGAATTTGGATCAGAAGATGCTGAAAACAACGAGGGAGTTTATGGCTTGCAGCGGGCATTCGTAGTTGCTGGGGCTAAAAATATTATCACCAGCCTTAGTAAGGTTGATGATCACATTTCAAGTGAATTGATGACACTTTTTTATCAAAAGCTTGATGAGACAAATAAAGTAAAAGAATCATTTAAATATGCGCAACTCAAATTGCGGGAGAAATACAACGATCCTAAGATTTGGGGTGCCTTTGTTTTAACAGGAAACGGGTAAAATTTGAAGCTATGAGGAAGTTAGTTTTTCTATTTGGTATTGTTCTCTCCATTAGTCTGATGGGCCAGGCATCTAATAAGGTACAAGCGTCTAGATTGGCCAAATTGGGTGATGAGTATTACAAGGACAAATTGTATATGGCAGCAATTCCTCGCTACAAAGCTGCTTTGGCTGAAAGTGAGACGTTTACAAAGGCAAAGTTTCGACTTGCAGAATGCTATCGGTTGATACAAGACTATGAAAGTGCAGAGTACTACTATGAGCAGATTGCAGCTAAGGGAGATAGTAGGTATCCAACAGCCGGATTCTACTATGGATGGATGCAAAAACTAAAAGGACGCTACGATGCTGCAATAAAGACATTCAAACAATTCAGAACATTACTTGAGGAAAATGAGCTCCACGAATCTGCTCAATATAGTTACCTCTACAAGCAAGCCAAAATAGAGATCGATGGATGTCAACTTGCATTAAATCAGATCACGCTAGTTCATCCTGATCACCAGTTTAGGGCTTTGGCAGAGCCTGTGAACTCTGAATTCAATGATTATGCCGCTTTCAGTTTAGGTACTGATGACGTTTTATGTCTGACATCTGCTAGAAATGGGGGCAAAGGCAATGAAATAGATTATCAGTTTGGTGAAAATATGGTGGACTTGTATCGGTTTTCCGAGAACAACGGAAGTTGGGAGGAGTATAGCGACGGAGATAAGTTTGAAAAAATGATCAATACCAAGTTTGGTGACGGATCGGGATCCTTCAATAGGGAGCGCACAAAGTTTTATTATACAAACTGTGATGAGTCTCTAGGAGGAGTTTGCCATATCTATGTTTCGAATTTAGTCGGAGGGAAATGGAGTGAGCCAGTAGCATTAAATAACTATATCAACGACTATGACTTTAACTCCAAGCACCCAAGTTTGACACCTGGCGGAGACACGCTCTTCTTTGTTTCAGATAATACTTCTGGTTTGGGTGGTTTGGATCTCTATATGAGCATCAATGCGGGAAATGATAATTGGGGTCAACCTACTCATTTAGGACCCTCCATAAATACGCCATTTGACGAAGTTTCTCCTTTTTATGATCAGGGAGAGCGAGTACTATTTTTCGCATCAAATGGTCACAGAGGATTTGGGGGCTTTGATATCTATGTGGCAAGAGGTGCAAAATTTGAAAATGCCGAGATATATAATGCGGGGATACCATTTAACTCCTCAAAAGATGACATTTTCTTCTTTCTTGGGAAGAGTAAAGGCTACCTGTCCTCCAACAGAGATGACGAGGGGCCTGGAAAGTTTGATATCTATGGATTCAACATCAACTCAAAGCGAGACATTGTTTCTGAAGTATCAACAGAGGAAACGATTGCAGGTCGAAACTCATTATTTGCCGATGACTACAATTTCGACAGTGATGAGACAGAAATTATAAATCAGATCATTTCAAGAATGCACAATTCGGCAAAATGAACAATATTTTGGGGAATATGAATTTTTATGTTGCAAAAAAAAAATCACGAGGACACTTTGCTCCACAATTTGAGCTCTATTTCTTCAAATTTTATAGAAAAAGATGTGGTAGAGAATTCTGAATCAGGGTTTTCAACCGTATTTTGTTTTATACAATTTTCTTTCAGAATCGATGTTCTTTCTTATGATTTGAAGGGTCCGGGGTTCTGCTCTGTTCTCGTCATCG